>JASLOV010000052.1 GCA_030745285.1 Dehalococcoidia bacterium
CGGACACGATCACTTCGAGCCGGTAGCCGCCCTCCGAAAAGTTTCCCAGCGGCAGCATCTGCGAGGCAAACAGTTGGCGGCCCGCCGCCTCGTAGTCGAATCCCTGCGGCAGCGTCTCGGGCGTGAACTCGGTCGGCGCGGTCTCGCCGATGAACTCCTCGCCGGCCGGTGCCTGCTGGTGAAGGCGATACCGGACGGTCGCGTTCGGCTTCCCATCCGCGTCGGAGTGCAGGTTGTAGATGAAGAAGGCGACGGCCAGCGTTTCCGCTCGACTCAGGAGCGGATCGGGCGCCGGGACGATCTCGGTGGCACCGAAAACATACGGCCGCGTTGGTTGCTCCTCCGCGGGGAGCGGCCGGTCGAGGAGCCGTAGCTCGTCGGCCAGGATGATGCTGCTCAGCGTGAGGTCGACCGGCGAGATCGGCGGGATCGACAGCGTCCGTTTGATGACGGCGCTGCTGCGATCGTCCGGATGGTCGCCCGACAGGCTGTATTCGCGCACCGCCACGTAGATGTCGTAGGTGCCCGGGGCGACCGCGAGGGCGCGTCGCACGCGGTAGGGCTCCCGCCCACCGTCGTCGTCCGCCGCCTCGTTGAAATCGATGAAGTGCACATCCTCGAAGGGATAGCGCGCCTCGTTGTCGGCCGTGTCGGTGGCGAGGCGCAGCGCGGTCGAGTTCTCACCGGCCAGAAATGTGGCGCCGTTCGCCGTCGCCGAGGTCGCGCGCTCGGGGACGAAGACCGGCAGCCGACCGGCTTCGAAGCCGACCAACCGCTGGCGCTCCGCGCGTTCCCTGCCGGCGCTCGAGTCCTCGCCCTGGTTGGCCGCCCGGAGGTAGAGGCTCACCGACGTGAACCGTCCGGGCGCTTCATCGATCGTCACGGTGAACGGCACGTAGACCCGGCCGCCGTCGCCGCGCAGGAGGTGGTGGTTCAGCTTGAGCCAGGCATCTCCGCCGGCCAGCTCCCCGTCGGCCACGCCGTCCACCAGCTGGGTGAGCGCGCGGACCTCATCCAGCTCGGCGAAGCTGAGCGCGCCGCGGTCCTGGGCCGTCGACGCCGGTGGGAAACCGGCGAGCATCGCAATGGTGAGGCCCGCCGCGGCCGTCCAGTGGTTTGCTGGGCGCATCGATTGCCGTCCATTATCGCCCGATTCGGTCTCGGCGACGCCAGTCGGAAAGACGGCGTTCACACCCGCCCGCCGAGCGGGCCTGACGGAAGCCGATCCGAGAAAACGCGCGGCGGCCCGGCCGTCTCCGGGTATGATCCTCCGCGTCGCCTACGCGCGACACCGCCCCTAGCCCGCATGACGCCCGACCCGCGTGACACGCCGATGGCCCCCTGGCGGCGTGATCTCCACCAGATCGTCTTCGAAGCCGACACCCCGGCCGGCAGGGCGTTCGACGTCGTCCTGATCGCGTCGATCCTCGTGAGTGTCGCGGCAGTCATGCTCGACAGCGTCGCCGCGATTCACGTCCGCTTTGGAACGCAGCTGCTCTGGATCGAGTGGGGCTTCACGCTACTCTTCACCCTCGAGTACGTCGTGCGGCTGATCAGCGTGCGGCAAGCCGGGCGCTACGCGACCAGCTTCTTTGGCGTCGTGGACCTGCTGGCCATTCTGCCGACCTATCTCAGCCTGTTCATGGTCGGCACGCAGTCGCTGCTCGTGATCCGCGCCCTGCGCCTGCTCAGGATCTTCCGCGTGTTCAAACTCGGCTACTACGTCAAGGAAGGCCAGTTTCTCTGGAACGCGCTCCGGGCGAGCCGGGTCAAGATCACCGTATTCATCTCGGCGGTCCTGTCGATCGCGCTCATCGCGGGCGCGGTCCTCTACCTGATCGAGGGCGAGGCGAACGGCTTCACGAGCATTCCGCGCGCGATGTACTGGGCCGTCGTCACGATGACGACCGTAGGCTACGGCGACATCGCGCCGCGCACGGTGCTCGGACAGATCGCCGCCAGTGGCCTGATGATCCTCGGCTACGCCATCATTGCCGTGCCGACCGGCATCCTCTCGGCCGAGCTAGTGCGCCAGGCCACCCGGGCGCCGGTCTCGACCCAGGCGTGCCTGGCGTGCTCGCGTCAGGGACACGATCACGACGCCACGCACTGCAAGTACTGCGGCGCCGGGCTGTATGTCGACGGCGCGGCGCCGAACCGCTGACCGTCAAGTTGCATCGCTTTTCCGCCTCACGTACGCTTGCCTGCGTAGTCGATTGTTCTGCGAGAGGACACCTTCCATGACGAATTCCAGAATGTTCCGCGGTGTGTGGCTCGCCCTCGTCGGCGCGCTCGGTGTTGTCGCTGTCGCGTGTGGTCCGAGTGTAGAGCCGGCCGACCTTGTCCTCCACGGCGGTAAGATCGTCACGGTCGACGAGGCACGGCCTGAGGCCGAAGCGATCGCCGTTGCAGGCGACCGGATTGTCGCCGTCGGGACCAACGACGAGATCGACGCCTACATCGGCGATGCGACCGAGGTCGTGGATCTGGCCGGTCAGACCGCGATCCCGGGCTTCATCGAGGGCCACGGCCACTTCCTCGGTGTCGGTGGCGCGCAGCTGCAGCTGGCGCTGGCCGACGCGCAGAACTGGGACGAGATCGTCGCGATGGTCGAGGCGGCGGTGGTCGAGGCCCAGCCCGGAGAGCTGATCCGCGGCCGCGGCTGGCACCAAGAGAAGTGGGACCCGCCGCCTGAGCCGAATGTCGGCGGCTTCCCGATTCACGCTCTGCTGAGCGAGGTCTCACCCGACAATCCGGTTCTGCTCACGCACGCCAGCGGGCACGGGACCTTCGCGAACGCCCGCGCGATGGAGATGGCAGGGATCGACCGAAACACGCCCGACCCGGAAGGCGGTGAGATCGTCCGGGATGCGGCCGGCGACGCGATCGGCTGGTTTGCCGAGACGGCCAGCGGCCTCCTGCGCCCGGCTCGCGCCGACGCAACGCCGCCGAGCCCGCGCCGCCAGGCCGAACTGGCGGTCGAGGAGGCGCTCCGGAAGGGGATCACGAGCTTCCAGGATGCCGGGTCCTCCTTCGAAACGGTCGACCTGCTCAGGGAGATGGCCGACGACGGCAGCCTCGGCGTCCGGCTCTGGGTGATGCTGCGGGAATCGAACGAGTCGCTGGCCGAGCGCGGCGCCGAGTATAGGATGGTCGGCTACGGCGACAATCGCCTGACGGTCCGCGCGATCAAGCGTTCCATCGACGGCGCCCTTGGCTCCCGTGGTGCCTGGATGCTCGAGCCGTACAGCGACGCGCCTGACAGCGCCGGCCTGAACACAACGCCCGTCGCCGAAATCGAAGCGACGGCGGCCTGGGCGATTGCCAACGATTTCCAACTGTGCGTGCACGCCATCGGTGACCGCGCCAACCGGGAAACGCTCGACATCTACCAGGCGGCGTTCGAGGCCAATCCGGATAAGACCGACCTGAGGTGGCGTGACGAGCACACGCAACACCTGCACCCGGACGACATCCCGCGCTTCGCCGAGATGGGCGTGGTGGCCTCGATGCAGGGTGTGCACTGTACGTCAGATGCGCCCTACGTCATCGACCGCCTCGGTGAGCAGCGGGCCCGAGAAGGCGCCTACGTTTGGAAGACGCTGATGGACAGCGGCGCCGTCGTATCCAACGGTACCGACGCGCCGGTGGAGGACGTGAGTCCGTTGGCCAGCTTCTACTCGACCGTGTCGCGAAAGCTGGCAGACGGCTCGGTGTTCTACCCCGATCAACGACTCAGCCGGCTCGAGGCACTCCAGACCTACACGATCAATGCCGCTTACGCCGCGTT
The DNA here is from genome assembly GCA_030745285.1 of Dehalococcoidia bacterium. Taxonomy (GTDB): domain Bacteria; phylum Chloroflexota; class Dehalococcoidia; order UBA2979; family UBA2979; genus SHYR01. The sequence continues at coordinate 3,791 of JASLOV010000052.1, forward strand.
CGAGGAGGAGCTGAAGGGATCGCTCACGGTCGGCAAGCTGGCCGACATCACCGTGCTCTCGCAGGACATCATGACGATCGCGGAAGACGAGATCCCCGCGACCGAGATCGTTCACACGATTGTCGGCGGAGAGGTGTTGTACAGTCGGTGAGATGAGCCGAACGCTCCTTCAGAAAGTCTGGGACGCGCACGGCGTTCGCCGGCTCCCGACCGGACAGACTCAGCTCTTCATCGGTCTGCATCTCGTCCACGAGGTGACGAGCCCCCAGGCGTTCGCCATGCTGCGCAGCCGAGGGTGGCAGGTGCAGTTCCCTGAGCGGACCTTCGCCACGGTCGACCACATCATTCCGACACTCGACCAGGCCCGCCCGTTCGCCGACACGCTCGCCGAAGAGATGATGTCGGCGCTCGAACGCAACGCCAAGGAGTTCGGCGTCCCGTTGTGGGACCTGTCGAGTCCGCGGCAAGGGATCGTCCACGTGATCGGTCCCGAGCTTGGCCTGACCCAGCCCGGCCTGACCATCGCCTGCGGCGACAGCCATACCTCGACGCACGGCGCGTTCGGCGCGGTGGCGTTTGGCATCGGCACCTCGCAGGTGCGCGACGTGCTGGCATCGCAGTGCCTGGCGATCGATCCGTTGAAGGTCAGACGGATCGACATCACCGGGTCGCTCGCCCGCGGCGTCTACGCCAAGGACGTCATTCTCGAGATCATCCGCCGGCTCGGCGTGAAGGGCGGGGTTGGTTTCGCCTACGAGTACGGCGGCGCCGTACTCGACGGCATGACGATGGACGAGCGGATG
>JASLOV010000053.1 GCA_030745285.1 Dehalococcoidia bacterium
TCGCCGCAGCGCCCCGGATATGTCATCCGTGATCTCGACGCTGACGCTGGTCTGGATCTCGAAGTCGGCCATGGACTTGCCGCCGCCGGCGCGCTCGAAGCCCTCGTTGATCCACGCCATGTACTCCGGCATGCGGGAGGGGACGAAGCCGAGCGGCAGCAGGCCGTCGCCGAACTGCGCCGCCAGCCGGACGTTCGATTCGCTGCCGCTGCCGAGCCAGATCGGCAGGTCGGGGTTGGTGTGGAGGATCGACTGCAGCGGCTTGCCCAGCCCCTGCGAGCCGGGGCCGTCGTAGGGCAGCGTGTACTCCCGGCCCTGGTGCTCCACCGGGCCTTCGCGAGCGCCGATCTTCTTCATGATTTCGATGTAGTCGCGCAGCATCCAGTACGGCTTACCCCACGGCTGGCCGTACCAGCCCTCCACGATCTGCGGGCCGGAGACGCCGAGACCGGCGATCACGCGGTTGCCGCCGGCGAGTGCGTCCAGCGTCTGCATGGCCATCGCCGTGGCGGCGGCGCTGCGGGCGGAGACCTGGATGATGCCGGTGCCGAGGCGGATGTGCTTCGTCACGGCGGCGAGGTAGGCCAGCGGCGTGATCGCGTCGGAGCCGTAGGCCTCGGCCGTCCAGACCGAGTCGTAGCCGAGCGCCTCTACCTGCTGGATCTTCTCCACGGGCAACTGCATCTGCGCGCCCGAGTATCCGACGCTGAGTCCAAGTTTCATCGCAGGCTCCTTCTCGCCCTCGGCAGTTTGTCACCGGGGGCAATGTACACTGCCCACGATCCCGCCATCGAGTCTGACGGCGACGACGAGCTGCCACCTCGCAACATTGCCGCCGCGACGGAAGACGAGGGCCGCCCTGGCGTCCGAAGCGAAGCACTACGAGATCTACCGTCGTGTGCCCGGCATGGAGTGCAAGGGGCTGTGCCAGGAGTACTGCGGCCCCGTGCCCGTCTCGAAGCGCGAGCGCACGCGCATCCAGCGCGCCGCCGGCCGCAAGGTGATCGTCGATGAGAACGCCGCCTGCCCGTACCTGAGCGAGGAAGGCGCCTGCACGGTCTACAAGCTGCGGCCGCTGATGTGCCGGCTGTGGGGCATCGCCGAGGGCATCCGTTGCCCGCACGGCTGCGTGCCGGAGCGGCCGGTGAGCCGCCAGGAGGCGCTGCAGATGGCTACCGAGCTAGGGATCGAGAACAGCAGCCTGCTGGCCGAGCTGCGCGGCGACGCCATCGCCGGTTACGAGGCGAAGCTGCGCCGCCGCCGGGGTTAGCCGCGAGCTGCGGCCCGGCCCGGCCGGTAGCGCGCCCTACGGCCGGTACGGCGTCGGGTTGGGCCCGAGCTGGGTGCGCAGCACGCCCTGGGCCTCCTCGACGAACTCGCAGAGCAGGGGGCGGCTGTCGCGCGGGTCGATGATGTCCTGGCCGGTGGCCTCGGCGGTGCGGAAGGGGGAGGCGATCGCCTCCAGCCGGGCCTCGATCTCCGCCCGTTTCGCATCCGGGTCGGGGGCGGTGTCGATCTCGCGCCGGTAGGCGGCGGACGCGCCGCCCTGGATGTGCATCGAGCCCCAGCGCGCCGAGGGCCAGGCATAACGGCGTAACATGCCGGAGGGGCGGTGCTGGCACTGCCCGGCGACTCCGAAGAGCCGGCCGACGACGAGCGTAAGCCACGGCATGCGGCTCTCGCAGGTGGTGATCACCAGGCGGGCGCCGGCGCGCTCGATGCCGCGCTTCTCCGACTCGAGGCCGACCATGAATCCGGGCTCATCGGCGAACGAGATCAGCGGCAGATGGAAGGTGTCGCAGAGCTGGATCAGGCGCATCACCTTCTCGCCGCCGGCGATGTCGGTGGTGCCGCCGAGGTGCGCCGGGTTGTTAGCCATCACGCCGACGGCGTAGCCGTTGAGGCGCGCCAGCCCGGTGATGCGGGAGGCGCCGTAGAAGGGCGCGATCTCGAAGAACGACTTGCGGTCAACGACGGCGTCGATGATGTCGTGCGCGTCGTAGGGGATGCGGCGGTCGCGCGAGACGGCGGAGAGCAGCGACTCGTCGCGGCGGTCGACGGGGTCGTTCGGCTCCGTGCGCGGCGGCAGCTCCCAGACGTTGGGCGGCAGGTAGCTGAGGAAGCGGCGGACCATCGCGAAGGCGTCTTGCTCGGTCTCGGCCAGGTTGTCGACGACGCCGCTCTCGTAGACGTGGATCTGTTCGCCGCCCAGCTCCTCCTTCGTGATGTCGTAGCCGAGCGCTTCCTTCACGACGGGCGGGCCGCCGGGGAAGAGCTGGCTGATGTCCTTCACCATCACGTTGAAGTGCGAGAGACAGGCATTGACGGCGGGCAGACCGGCGACCGAGCCGAGCACAGCCGAGACGACCGGTACCGCCTGCAGCAGGTCGACCTCCAGGTACGAGTAGCTGTTGCCATCCGGCAGGTAGGTGCGCCCCATCTCCTCGAAGCCGCGCACGCTGCCGCCGGCGGCGTCGAGCATGCGCACGAAGGGGACACGCGCCTCGAGCGCGCGGCGGGTAGCGCTTGGTTCCGCGCCCAGCCCGCCGCCGCCGGCGCTGCCGGAGCCGCCTCGCACGGTGAAGTCGCCGGCGGCGACCACGGCGCGGCGGCCGTCGAGCGAGCAGAAGCCATCGACGGCGCCCTTCGGCGTGAAGTCGACCAGTTCGCTGTTCTCGTAGGTGCCGCTGCCGGCCAGGGTCATGAACTCGCGGAAGGAACCGGGGTCGGCGATGGCGTCGATGCGCTCGCGGACGGTGAGCTTGCCGCGTTCGCGCTGGCGGGCGATGCCCTCGGCCCCGCCCATCTTCAGGGCGAGTTCGCGCCGCCGCGCGATCTCCTCGACTTCCGGGCCCCAGGTCATGCAGGTTCCTTCTGCGCTCGCGCCGCGATCGGGACGGTGCCGGTGACGTCGTCCCGTTCCAGCGCGTTCAGCTCGTCATCGCTGAGGTGCAGCAGCTCGGTCAGCACCTCGTTCGTGTGCTCGCCGAGCAGCGGCGCGCGGCGCTCCTGTGGCGGGGCGGCGTTGGCGAAGCGATAGGGCTGCGCGGGGTAGTGCTTCACGCCGATCTCCGGGCGGTCCTGCGCGATCAACGAGCCGCGGGCCGCCAGGTGGGGGTCGTTCAGCAGGTCCGGCCCGTTCATGACGGCGCCGGCCGTCACGCCGGCCGCCTGCAGGCGGTGCATCAGCTCGATGTGTCCCTGCGACCGCGTCCACTCCGCGATGGCGGCGTCGAGCGTCGCGCGGTCAGCGAGCCGCCCGGCGGCGGCGGCGTACGGCGATGCCGGCTCGGCCCACTGTGAACGGCCGATCAGGCCGGCCAGCGCTCGCCACTCGTCGTCGGACTGGCATGCGATGGCGATCCAGCGGCCGGCCCACTCGTCGGCCAGGCAGGGGTAGGTGCCGTGCGGGGCCATCGCCGGGTGGTCGTTGCCGGTGCGCAGCGGGTCGTACCCCGTCAGCGACCAGTTTGCGATGGCGTCTCCGATGTACATCGTGCAGGCCTCGACCTGGCTGAGGTCGATGTACTGGCCGTCGCCGGTCTGGCGGTGGTGATGGACGGCGCTGAGCAGCGCGATCGCCGCCATCACGCCGACGAAGGGGTCGCCGCCGTTGACGCCAGTGAACATCGGCGGGCCGCCGGCGTATCCCGTGAGGTGGCTGAAGCCGGACATCTGCTCGGTCGACATGCCGAAGGCGACGTAGTCGCGCCACGTCACCTCTCGCCCGAAGCCCGGCATCGACATCATGATCAGGTCCGGCTTCAGCTCGCGCAGGACGTCGTAGCCGAGGCCGAAGTTGTCCATGACGCGCGGCGTGTAGTTCTCGATCACGACGTCGGAGATCGCGACCAGCCGCTTCAGCAACTCCTGCCCACGGGGGTCGGTGAGGTTGAGCGTGATGCCGCGCTTGCTGCGGTTCACCCAGTTGAAGTTCGGTGACTGCTCCCACGGCGCCTCGCCCGGCCGCGCCGCTGCGCCGCGCCAGCCGTCGATGCGCTGGACGGACTCCACTTTGATGATCTCCGCGCCTCCGTCGCCGCAGATCTGCATCGCCATCGGCCCGGACATGAACATCGAGAGGTCGACGATGCGGAGGCCGTCGAGCGGTCGCTTGTGTGGCTGAGGTTGTTGGGACGCCATCAGATCACCCCCTCGCGACTCAATTCGGCGATTTCGCCCTCCGAGAGGCCGAGCAGTTCGCGGAAGACATGCTCGTTGTGCTCGCCGATCTCCGGCGGGGGGCCGACGGTGGGAGCGGGAGCCGTCGACTGGAACGGCACGCCCGGCACGGTGACCGCACCCCCGGACGGGGAGTCGAGCTCGACGAGGAACTCCCGCTCCTGGTGTGGCAGGAAGTCACTGACTGCTTCCATGCCTAGCACGAGCCCGAACGGGACACGCCACGTCTGGCCGTCGTGGAAGACGTCGTCGGCGGTGCGGTCGGCCATCGCCGCCGTGAACGCATCGCGGGCGTCGTTGGCGTGGAGGTGCCGCTGGGGGGGCTGGAAACGCGGGTCGTCGACCATGTCGGGGCGGCCGAAGAACTGGCAGAGCAGATCCCATTGCGGGCCGGTGAGCACGTTCACGCCGACGTGGCCGTCCGTGGTCGGGAGGATGAAGGAGGGGCCCGGCCCGACGTGCGAGTTCCGCTCGCCGACGACGCCGCGGTACTCGTACACGAGGGAGGGGAAGAGCGCTGCCGCAATCGCCGCCTCCTGGGCGCTGACATCGACATGGTCGCCGCCGCCGTGGGCAGTTCGGCCGAGTGCGGCAATGAGCGTGCCGGCAGCCGCAAAGGCGCCGGCGAGGGACTCGGCGATCGCACCGCCGGCCTGCAGCGGCTCGCGGTCGGGGACGCCGCAGTTGTTGGACCATCCGCCGACGGCGCAGGCGATCAGGTGCGACCAGCGGTATCCCGCGTGGGGTCCCTCCGAGCCGAAGCCGGAGATCGTCGTCAGGATCACGCTCGGGTGCCAGCGCTGGAGCTGTCCGTAGCCGAGCCCGCGGGCGGCCAGCTCCCTCTCGGTCTCCCCCGCCACAACGATGTCGTACTGCGGCAGGAGCCCGCCGAGCAGTTCGCGACCGCGCTCGCCATCGAGGTCGAGCGTGACGCCGCGCTTGCTGGTGTTCATGAAGAAGAAGGTGCCGCTCGTGGCCCCGGGGTGACCGCCGCCGCCGGGGGTACCGTCCGGGGAACTGCCGTTCGTCGCAGGGACCGCCCCGTCCGACGGCAGCGAGCGCGAGGCGTCGCCCCGGCCCGGCCGCTCGACCTTGACGACGTCGGCGCCGAGGTCGCCGAGCAGCTTGGCGCAGAAGGGGCCCGGTATCCCCTCCGAGATGTCGAGGACGCTCAGTCCATCCAGTGGTGCGCTCATCGGACCCTCCACGTGCGGTCGCCGGCGGGCGGACGGCGACCGGAAGCTGCGCGCTAGTCTGCGGCGTGGGTCGCGACCTGACAATGCTCCGGCTCCCCGGCGGGCGCGGCGACGGTGTAGTGTGCCGCCTGCGAGAAGGGCCGGTCGACGGGCGATGGCGGCAACGACGGGATCAGCAGAACGAGCGCTGGAGGGGCTGCGCGTCCTTGAGCTGGGGGATTTCATCTCCGCGTCGTACGGCGCGAAGCTGCTCGCCGATCTCGGCGCGGATGTGGTGAAGGTGGAGCCGCCTCGGGGCGACAGCGTGCGCGACCACGGCCCCTTTGCGGACGACGAGCCGCATCCAGAGCGAGGAGGCCTTCACCTCTTCCTCAACGCCAACAAGCGCTCCGTCACGCTCGACAGCACGGACACGGACGGTCGCGACCTGCTGCTGCGGCTGGCGGAGAGCGCCGACGTGGTGATCCACAACATCCCGCCGGCCACGCTGGAGGAGCGGGGCCTGACCTACGAGGCGTTCTCCGCCGCGAACCCGCAGGTGGTGATGGTCTCCGTCACCGTCTTCGGATACGACACGCCCTATCGCGACTGGAAAGGGTACGCTCTGAACGCCACCGTCGCATCCGGCATCTCCAATCGCATCGGCGACCAGGGCCGAGCGCCGCTGTGGATCCCGTACTGCGCCGCCGACTTCCAGGGCGGCGTCCACGCCGCGATCGCGACGCTGCTGGCGCTGCAGGTGCGGCGAAAGACGGGCGATGGGCAGCACGCATGGCTCTCGGTCGTCGAGGTGGTGGGCAGCTATCTCGGCGGCTCGGCAGTGCCGGGGTTCGTGTTTTCCGGTCAGATGCGAGGGCGGGCGGGCACGCACATGGACGCCTTCTACCCGTGGCAGGTGACGCCCGTGGCGGACGGCTACTTCGAGGTGATCACGATGGTCGACGAGCAGTGGCAGCGCTTCGTCGAGCTCACCGGCGGTGGCGAATGGGCCGACGACGAGCGACTGCAGGCACGATGGCAGGCGTGGCAGTGGGCGGAGGAGTTCGACCAGCACTGGCACCCGTGGATGCGCGAACACTCGAAGGCCGAACTCGTCGAGCTGTTCGCGAAGGAGCGCATCGCCTTCCAGCCGGTGAATACCGTGGAAGAGGTCGTGCACAGCGACCACCTGCGCGACCGCGACTTCTGGCGGACACTCGATCACCCCGAGGCCGGCGAGCACCTCACGCTCGGCCCGCCGTACCGGCTCTCGCGGACGCCGTGGGAGCTGCGCCGCGCCGCGCCGCTGCTGGGCGAACACAGTGCCGAGGTCTACATCGGCGAACTCGGCCTGACGCGCGCCGACTATGACGGGCTGGCGGCCCGCGGGGTGGTAGCGTGAGCGGCGACGCAGCGGGCAGCGGGGGGGTGAGCAGGCGGCCGGCCGGGGAGGGCGCGCCGGTGCTGGCGCTGGAGGGCATGCGCGTGCTCGATCACGGCCACGTCTGGGCCGGCCCGCTGCTGGGCCGCAGTCTCGCCTACGCCGGCGCGGAGGTGATCAAGATCGAACCGCCCGGCCGGGCCTCGGGCGTGGTGATGGGCGGCGCCGTCGCCCGTGCGGAGGTTGCCGACGACGACCCCCGCCGCTACCACGACTACGACCGCGGCAAGTACGGCATCACGCTCGACCTCGCGACCGAGGAAGGGCACGAGCTCTACCTGCGACTGCTCGCCATGAGCGACATCGTGGTGGAGAACTTCTCGGCCGGCGTGATGGAGGGGCTGGGGCTCGGGTACGAGGCGCTGAGCGCGGCCAATCCCGGCATCATCCTCGCCTCGCTCTCGGCGACCGGTGCGACACCCGGGCCGTGGCGCGATCTGCGCACCTACGGGCCCTCGCTCGCGGCGCTTTACGGCATCAAGGGCCTGCTCGGCTACCTGGACGACCCCCAGCCACGCGAGGACACCGCCGATCTTGACCCGACGGCGGCCGGCCATGCCATGGTCGCCATCCTTGCCGCGCTTGAGTATCGCGAGCGCAGCGGGCTGGGCCAGCACATCGACATGGCGCAGGGGGAGGCGACGCTGCAGCGCATCGCCGAGCCGGTGTTCGACTACCTCCTGAACGGACGCGTCGCCGGGCCGCAGCAGAACCGCTACCCCGGATTCGCCCCCCACGGCGTCTACCGCGCCTCCGGCGAGGACCGCTGGCTGTCGATCGTCGTGCGCGACGACACGGAGTGGGCGGCGCTGGTAGCCGCGGCGGAAAGCACAGCACCCGAGCTGGCCGAGCCGCGCTTCGCCACGCTGGCCGGGCGGCTGGCGGAGCAGGACGACCTCGACGCCGCGATCGAGGAGTGGACGGTGCAGCATGACGCCTTCGAGCTGACGCAACGGTTGCAGGCGGCTCGCGTCGCGGCCTTCCCGGTGATGGGGCCGCCGGATCTGCTGGCGGACGACAACCACGAGGCGTTGCGACGCAGCGGCGTCGTGATCGGTCCGCGAGCGCAGATCACCGTCGACCAGCTCTACTACGGCATCCCGTGGAAGCTGACCGGCTCGACCGGCGTGATCCAGGGGCCGAGCCCGATCAAGGGCGGGGACAACGACTACGTCTTTGGTGAGTTGATGGGGATCGACCCCGCGGAGCGGGACGCCCTCCGCGACCGCGGCGTGATCTAGCCGCGATCCACGGTGCTTGCAGGGACCGACGAGACGCCGGACGGCCGCATGTCGACCGCGCTCGCCGTCCCGGCGCGCAGCTGGTCGACGAGGTCGCCGACGCCGGCGACCGGGCTGGCAAAGGCCGTGCCCACTCGCCCGACGGCGACGCGGCTGTGTGCGTCACTGCCGCCGACCGCGGCGACGTTGACCTCCGCGGCCTGCCGCACGTAGTAGCCGTCCGCGCTGTCGGAATTGTCGCCATTGACGGCTTCGATGCCCTCGAACCACTCGCGCATCTCGTCCCACGGCGGCTGGCGGCCGCTGTGGGACCGCATCGGGTGGGCGAGCACCATCGCCGCCCCCTCCGCGCGAACGATCGGGCGCAGCTGCTCGATCTCCAGCAGGGTGGGCGCGTAGCGGTCGAGCCCGTAGACGAGCACGTGCCCAACGTCGGTGCTGAGCTCCATGCCGCGCACGACGGTGATGCCAAAGAGTTCGCTGAGCTTGGTCGCGTCGCTCTGCGGCCACAGCGAGTTGTGCTCGGTCAGGCAGATGCCGTTCAGGCCGCGGTCGGCCGCCTGCTCGGCGAGCGCGAGCGCAGTCGCGCCGCTGTCGAACGATCGGTCGGAGCTGTGTGTATGCAGGTCGAGCACCGCGCCGCCGGGGGGACGCAGTGTTGCCGGGTCGGTCAGGCTGGCGGGGTCGATCATGCTCAGCCGGCCGCGCCGGGAACGACCCATCAGCGGCCCGCCCGCAGCTCGAGGCCGAGCCGCGTCAGCTCCGGCAACACTTCGAGGCAGTCGTCGACGATGCCGTAGTGAGCGTAGTTGAAGATCGGCGCGTCCGGGTCCGTGTTGATGGCGACGATCACCCGTGAGTTCGAGCATCCGGCCATGTGCTGGCTGGCGCCGGAGATGCCGGCCGCGATGTAGAGGTCGGGCGTCACGATCTTCCCGGTGAGCCCGACCTGTTCCGGCGCCGGCGCCCAGCCATCGTCGACGATCGCCCGCGACGCGCCCGGCATACCGCCCAGCGCCTCCGCGAGTTCGCGGATGCGGTCGTAGTTGTCGCCGTCCTTCAGTCCGCGACCGCCGGAGACGACGACGCGTGCGTCCTCGAGCCGCGGCCCCTCGTCCGCGGAGGGGGCCTGTTCGACGGTGACGCGGCTCTCGACGGCCGGCACGGTCAGCGCTTCGATGTCCGCGGTGCGCCCCGCTTCGCGCTCCGGCGCTTCGGCCACGGCCGGCGCCAGCCCGAGCACGCGCGGCCCCGGCCCGCTCAGCCGGTAGGCGGCGTGGGCGGCGCCGCCGAAGACGGCGGCCGTGACCTCCAGGTCATCGCCGCTGCCGGAGAAGTCGATCACGCCCATCAGCGATGCGCCGTCGAGCCGCGCGGCCAGCCTTGGCCCCAGTTCGAGCGCGTCAGCGTTGCCCAACAGCAACACGTTGCGCGCGCCGCTCTGTTCGACCGCCGCCGCCGCGGCCGCAACCGCCAGGTCGCCGCCGGGGCGGGCGAATCGCTCCTCGTCCGCCGCGAGCACCCGGTCCACGCCGCGCTCGGCTGCCTCGGTGGTGGCGGCGGCGATGTCCTGCCCGATCACGGCACAGACGAGGCTGGCGTCGGATAGGCCGGCCAGGCGACTGCCGGCGCCGAGGGCCTCGGCGGCGGCGTTGGAGAGACCGTCGCCACCGGGCGGCATGAGAATGACCAGTACCGGCTCACTCATCGAACATGCCCTGTCCCTGCAGCAGCGCCATCAGCGCCTGCGCCTTGGCCTCGGGCGAGTCGCCGTCGATCACCTCACAATGCCCCTGCACGTCGGGCACGATCAGTCGCATCAGCTCGACGCGGGCGTCGTCGCCTTCGAGCAGGTCGGCGGCCGCGCGTTCGGCGGGCGGGTTGCGGCGGGCGGCCATCATGCCGCGACTGCTCGGGTATCGCGCCTGCCCCAGTTCGTTGCTCACGCTCACGACCGCCGGCAGCGGGGCGCTCACGAGCTCCTCGCCCTCCGGCAGCGCGCGTGTCACGCGCACCGCAGCCCCATCCCCATTGCCGTCGATACGCACGTCCGACGCCAGCGTCACGAGCGGGCTGCCGAGCAGCTCCGCCAGCACGGCCGGCACCGCGCCCTGGTCGTAGTCGGAGCCCTGCCGTCCGCAGAGCACGAGGTCGACGTCGCCGAGTTCGCCGATGGCGGCAGCGAGCAGTTTCGCGGTGCGGAAACCGTCCGCGACGGCCACCTCCGGGTCCACGACGAGCACGGAGCTGTCCGCACCCATCGCCACGCAGCGCTTCAGCACGTCGGCGGCGGCGGGGTCACCGGAGGCGATGGCGGTGATGCGGACGTCGCCCTCGTTGCCTTCTCCGGCATCGTCGCGGATGCGAAGGGCGGCCTCGGTCGCCTGCTCGTCGTAGGCGTTGATGATGTGCGGGATGGTGCTGCCGCCGGTGTCGAAGGAGCGGCCGCTCTCATCGACCCCCAGCCGCCCCCACAGCGCGTAACCGTTCACGCCCTCCGGGTCGAGCACCTGCTTGGCGCAGATCACGATGTGCAAGTGAGGCCGCCGATCCAGCTAGTCATCGCTGCTAGTCATCGCTGCTAGTCATCGCTGCTAGTCATCGAGGTAGAAGATGTACGACTCCTCGCACCAGACGTGGTTGTCGGCCATGTCCACCGGCTTCTCGGTGAGGTCCCCGAGTTCGAGCCAGCGCCAGGGCGGGTCGCCTTGATCCATGCGGCGGCCGGTCAGCGTTCCCTCGAAGCTCTCGCGGGAGCCGACCATGCCGTTGCCGACCGGACCGCCGCCGTCTGCCTGCACCCGTCGCCCGGCGACGGACGCGTCATGGTAGACGGCGCTGCGGCCGGACCCGGGGTCCGACGGGGGCTGTTCGACCACTATCGCTCCGCCTCAGGCGCCGACCGGCTCTCCGGTCAGTTGCTCGAAGTGGTCCTGGGCTTCCTCGACCATGTCGAAGACGACCTCCGCGGCGGGCTTCATCTCGTGCACGCCGACGACGCTCTGACCGGCCGGGGTGGTCATCCAGTCTTCCATGCGGGCCTCGCGGATACCGCGTTGCACTTCGCCGACGAGCATGCCCTGCAGCGGCATCTGCAGCGGCTCCGGGGCGCCGTCCGCCTTCCAGGCGTCCGACCACTTGGAGCGGAGCTGGCGAATCGGCTTGCCGGATGTCGCGCGCGACTGCACGGCGTCCTCGGCCTGCGCCTCGACCAGGCGCTGCTTGATGAACATCTGCGTCTCGGACTCGTGGGTGGCGAGCCAGATGGTGCCGGTCCAGACGCCGGCTGCACCCATCGCCAGCGCCCCGGCGAGGTGCTTGCCGTTGGAGACGCCGCCGGCGGCGAGCACCAGCGTGTCCGTCCCCTCGGCCATCTCCACGACCTCCGGCACCAGCGTGAAGGTGCCGACGGTGCCGCTGTGGCCGCCGGAGTCGTAACCCTGCGCCACGATCACGTCGACGCCGGCCTCGACCTGGCGTCGCGCCTGGCGCGGCAGGCCGACCAGGCCCCACACCTTCGTGCCCACCTCGTGCGCCTCTTCCAGCACGAATGCCGGACTGCCGAGGCCGGAAGCGAAGATCGGTACACGCTCTTCCAGCAGCACGTCCAGCGCTTCGCGCGCGCCCTGCAACAGGTTCGGGCTGGAGATGCTCGCGCCCTGCGCCTGGATCGGCTTCGGCTTCGGAATGTCGTTATCGGTGTGCAGGCTCTCCACGAAGTCGCGGTGCTCCTGCGGGATCATCGACTCCAGGTCCTCGCGGTTGCCCTCGACGAAGGAGGCCGGCACCAGCAGGTCGACGCCGAAGGGGCGGTCGCCGACGCGCTCGCGGATCCAGGCGATCTCGGAGCGCAGCTTGTCCGGCGCCATGCCGGTACCGCCGAGGATGCCGATGCCGCCGGCGTTGGTGACGGCGACGATGACATCGCGGGTGTGGGCGAAGGCGACGATCGGCACCTCGCAGCCGTACTCCTCACACAGACGGGTTTGCAGGGGGTCGCCGGCCATCGGTCTCTCCTCGGGGTAATCGCGCACGGACGCGCGGCGTCTCTCGGCGGCGATTCTACGCTCGTTGGGGCCCTCTGATCGATAATGTGCCGTACTGCAATCTGAACGGAGCACCGAATGGCCACCTCGAACGACGTCGTCGGCGTCACCGGCAAGCGCGTGATGGCGGTGTTCGGACACCCCGATGACGAGGGTCAGGTGACGGGGACGCTCGCTGCGTTCCTGGCCGCCGGCAATGAGGTGACGCTGGTCTGCGCCACGCGCGGGGAGGTGGGAGAGATCAGCGACCCCGCGCTCTCGACGCCGGAGACGCTCGGCTACACCCGCGAGCTGGAGCTGCGGGCGGCGATGGCCCAGATCGGATTCAGCGACGTCCGCTTCCTCGACTATCGCGACAGCGGCATGGACGGGACGCCGGAGAACGAGGACGAGCGCTGCTTCCACCAGCAGCCGCCGGAGGTCGCCGTCCCGGCCGTGCTGGCGATCATGCGAGAGGTGCGTCCGCACTACGTCTTTACGTGGCAGGTCGATGGCGGCTACGGGCACCCGGACCACGTCGCCGCCCATCGCCACACGGTCGCGGCGTTCGATGCCTGCAGCGACGCCGAGGCGTACCCGGAGAGCGGCGAGGCGTGGGAGCCGGAGCGGCTCTACTGGAGCGCCCGCACCCGCCGCCAGTTCGCGACGATCCGGCTGGAGATGGAGAAGCGCGGGCTGCTGGACGATGCCATCAGTGACGAGGACCGTGAGCGGCTGGACGAGATGCTGTCAGCGCCGGAGCCGCCGGCCAGTGTGATCGTCGACTGTGCGGCGTTCGTCGACCGCAAGCGGCGCGCCACCTCCATGCACCGCACGCAGTTCGGTGACGGCGGGATGTGGGCGCGCATACCGGAGGACCTGAGGGCGTCGATGTATTCGGAGGAGCGCTTCTTCCAGGGCCGGCCGGCGTGGCCGGAGGACCGGGCCCCTCGGCATAGGTTCGGGTAGGGGACGGGTTCGGGTAGGGGAGGGGTCTACCCGCGGCGCGCCGGAGCGCGCCTAGACGGTCTCGCCGAACTCCTGTTTCGCGGCGGCGAGCAGATCCGCGTCTCCGTAAAGGTCCAGCGCGGTGTGGCAGAGCGCCTTCGCCGCGGTGAGGGTGCGCTCGTGCGCCTCCTCGGAGGCCGCCGCCTCGGTGAAGCCGGGGTGGTGGTTCGCGAACTGTGCCGGGATGCCGAACATCGGGTGAATCGACGGCACGAGGTAACTGACGTTGCCCATGTCGGTGCTGGCATAGGCGTTCGTCGGGGCGGTGGCGAAGGTGCTGCCCAGCGTGGCGGCGTTGGCGACGAAGGCGTCGGCCATCCGGCCGTTCGTCCGCAAGTCGTCGTAGCCGCTCGCGCCCCAGCGGTACTCCAGGCGGCACCCGGTCGACTGTGCGGCGCCTTCGAAGCAGGCGAGCACGCGCACCCGTAGCTCGTCGACGGCGGCGCGGTCACGGCCGCGGATGCCGAAGCGCGCCTGGGTGTGCTCGGGTACGACGTTGGTAGCGGTCCCGCCCTCGGTGATGATGCCATGGATGCGCTGGTCCGGCCGGATGTGCTGCCGCAGCATCGCAACCGCGCTGTAGCCCGCGACCAGGGCATCGAGGGCATTGAGGCCGTCCCATGGAGAGGCGGCGGCGTGGGCGGGGCGGCCGTAGAAGTCGACGGCCAGGCCCTGCGTCGCCGTCATCAGCGGGCGGACAAGGCCATCGACCGGTCCGGCGAGGCCGCTTGCCTCGCCGCCACCAGCGCGGGCAAGCGGGGCGGGGTGCAGCATCAAGGCCGCGTCGACGCCCTCGAAGGCGCCTGCGTCGGCGAGAGCGATCTTGCCGCCGCCGCCCTCTTCGGCGGGCGTGCCGAGCACGACGACGGTGCCATTGCCCTCGCCGAGCACGGCCTGCAGGCCGAGGCCGGTGGCAATGCCGGAGATTGCGATCAGGTTGTGACCGCAGGCGTGGCCGATTCCCGGTAGGGCGTCGTACTCGCAGAGCACGGCCATCACCGGCCCGCCGTTGCCGGCGACGGCCTTGAAGGCGGTCTCGACACCGTATGCGCTGCGCTCCACGGCGAAGCCGTGGGCGTCGAGCAGGTCGGTCAGCACCTCGTGCGCGTGCCGCTCCTCGAAGCCCAGTTCGGGGTTGGCGTGAATGCTGAGGCTCACCTGTCGCAATTCGGAGGAGGCGGCCTCGATCGCCGCGCTCGCGTCGGCCCTCGCTGCGTCGTCGGCCATCGTGGTTCCCTTCGCTACGCCCGTGGGGATGGTCGCATGTAGTCGCGGTCGGTGCGGGGCTTGCGAGCGGTTGCCGCCGCCGGCTCGGGCTGCGCCGCCGGCGCGGGGGTCTCCGCCTGCTCGACAGGGGGCGCGGGTTCCGTTTCCGCCGCCGGCGTGACGGGTGCCTGCGGGTCGTCCAGCGGCTCCGGCTCGGCCTCGACCCTCGCCGCCGGTGGTTCTGGTGGTTCCGGTGGTTCGACAGGCGGTTCGGCGGCCGGTTCGACGGGCTCGGTGAGGAGTTGCTTCCCAACTTCGCCGTCGACGGAGGCGGAGGCCGGGACCGCTGCCGGTGCAGGGGTGGGTGGGGGCGGCGCCTCGGCAGGAGTTTCGAGCGCCGGCGTTTCGGGGGCGTCCGGGGCCGGGGCGGTCGCCGGCTCAGAGGCCGTGGCGCCCTGCTGCATCTGCCTCAGCTGTTCCGCCGGCGAGATTGCCCGCAACGGCAGCTCGGGCATGAGGAACGTGATCAGCACGCTGATGCCGACGATGATCGTGCCAAGCAGGAAGACCTCGGCGATGGCGTCGGCGAGCGGTGTCTGGATCGCCACGAGGATGACGTCGAAGGGCGTGGAAGCGGTGGCCGGGGCGGCCTCGTAGGCGGCGCGGACCTGGGCGACACCCTGCTCGTTGAGGAAAGCGTCCGCCTTGCCGGAGACGATCGGCGCGGTCACCGCGACCTCCGCCACGCCGTCGCGGAAGCGGTTGAGCATGATGCCGGTGAAGACCGCCACGCCCAGCGTCCCGCCGACGGAGCGGAAGAACTGCACGCTGGAGGTGGCGACACCGAGCAGCTGGATCGGCAGCGCGTTCTGCACGGCCACGGAGAACACCGGGAACGTCGCACCCATCCCCAGCCCGACGATCACCATGTTGCGCACGATTGTGAACTCGCTGGTCGAGCGGTCGATCAGGCTGAAGGCGGCGAGCCCGGCGGTGACGACGGACATGCCGACGATCGCCTGGAGGCGGTAGCGGCCGGTCCTCGATACCAGCAGACCGCCGAGCGCCGAGCTGACGACGATGCCGATCGACATCGGCGCCGTGAGGCTGCCGGAGCTCGTCGCGGCGATGCTCCTCACGCCCTGCAGGAACAGTGGGACCATCGTCAGCGCGCCGAACATGCCGGCGCCCGAGAACAGCGTCGCGAGCGCGGAGACCGTGAACGTGCGGTTGAGGAAGAGCCGCGGTGGCAGCATCGGGTCTGAGGCGTTCGCCTCGGCCACGATGAACAGCACGAGCATCAGCCCGGAGATGCCGAGCAGCCAGCCCATCTCTGACGACTGCCAGCCGATGCGGTCGCCGCCCCAGACCAGCGCGAGCAGCAGCGGCACCATCGTGTTGACGAGCAGCACCGCGCCGATCACGTCGATCTTCGGCTTCGGGCCGCCGATGCGGATGAACGGCACCGCCACGAGGATCACGAAGAAGGCGATGGCGATGATCGGCAGGTTGATGTAGAAGACCCAGCGCCACGAGATGGCGTCGGTCAATGCGCCGCCGACGACCGGGCCGATCACGGAAGCGAGGCCGAAGGTGCCGGCGATCAGCCCGGTGACGCGGCCGCGTTCGAGCGGCGAGTAAAGGTCAGCCACGACGGCAAACGTCGTCGCCATGATCACTCCACCGCCCAGTCCCTGCACGCCGCGTGCGACGACGAGCTGCGGCATCGATTGCGCGGCGCCGGCGGCGAGCGAGCTGCCGAAGAAGAGCACCAGCCCGATCAAGAAGAGGGGCTTGCGACCGAACTGGTCGCCGAGCTTGCCGGCGATCGGCACCGCCGTGGTCGAGGTCAGCATGTACGAGGTGAAGACCCAGGGCAGCAGGTGGAGGCCGCCGAGGTCCGCCACGATCCGCGGGATCGCCGTTCCCACCACCGTCTGGTCCAGCGCCGCGACGAAGAGCGCGATCATGGCGCCGAACACGACCGCCCGGCGCGACCGCGCGCTGACGGCGAGTGGCGGCGCGTCCGCCGCCGGTGGAGCGTCCGGCGTGGCGGCCGTCACTCCTCGGGCGCCAGCCGGACGAGCATCTTGCCCGTGTTCGTGCCGTTGAAGAGTCCGAGGAAGGCGGCCGGAGCTTGTTCGATGCCCTCGAGCACGGTCTCGCGCGAGCGCACCACACCTTCAGCCAGCCAGCGTTCCATGTCGGTGCGGAAGTCTGCTCGACGTTCGCCGTGGTCGGAGACGATGAATCCGCGCATCGTCAGCCGCTTGCGCACGAGGAAGGCGAGGTTGTTCGGGCCGGGCCGAGGGTGGGCCGGATCGACGCTGTTGTAGCCGGAGATCGAGCCGCAGGCGGCGATGCGGCCGAAGTCGTTCATGTGGGTGATCGCCGCTTCGAGGTGGTCGTAGCCAACGTTGTCGAAGTAGATATCGATGCCGTCCGGGGCGGCCTCGGCCAGTGCTTCCGCCGAGGGCACGGTCTTGTAGTTGAAGGCGGCGTCGAAGCCGAGGTCGCCAGCCAGCCACTCGACCTTCTCGTCGGAGCCGGCGCTGCCAATCACGCGGCAATCCTCGATCTTCGCGATCTGGCCGGCGATGCTGCCGACCGCGCCGGCCGCGCCGGAGACGAATACCGTCTCGCCCGCCCTCGGCCGGCCGATGTCGAGCAGGCCGACGTAGGCAGTGAAGCCGGTGCCGCCGAGCACGCCGAGGTGGTGGGTCAGCGGTGTCGCCCCCGGCGCGAGCTTCGCCAGCGTCGATGCCGGCGCGACGAAGTGCTCGCGCCAGCCGAGCCCGCTCTGCACGAGGTCGCCGGGGGCGAGTGAGCCCTCGCGCGACTCGACGACGCGGCCGATCGCACCGCCGGTAAGCGTCTCACCCAGCTCGAACGGGGGACGTAGGTGCGGATGCCGTTCATACGCCCGCGCATTGCCGGATCGACCGACATGTAGAGGTTCTGGACCAGCGCCTCGCCCTCGGCCGGCTCCGGCATCGCCGTCTCGACCAGTTCGAAGGTGGCGTCGTCGGGCACGCCCTCGGGGCGCTTCACGAGGTGAATCTCACGCGTGGTCTCGGCCATGTCAGGCTCCCCTCGCTGCGATCCGGCGCGGCCCTACGAGTGTAGGGAGTGTAGTTCTACGAGT
>JASLOV010000054.1 GCA_030745285.1 Dehalococcoidia bacterium
CCATGGCGGCAGCAACGGTAACCCTGACCCCGGCAACCCAGACCCCGACCGAAACCGCCGGCGCCGACGGCACAGCGGCCGCCGGCGCTGATGGCGCGACCGCCACCGCCACGGCCACGGCCACTGCCGCAGCCGAGGCAACCGCAACCGCCACAATGACGGCCGCCGAGCGCGAGGCCGAGTCGGTTGCCGCCGCCGCTGCCGCAGCGGTCGCCGCCGCCGCCGCTGCCGGGCCGCTGTTCCCGCGCGATGTCGCCGTGATCGACGGCGGGCGAGCGCTGATCGTGGACTCGCTCAGCCACAGCGTGCTGATGCAGTCCGAAGGCGCCAAAGGTGAGGTGGTCTTCGGCGCCCCCTGCGAGCAGGGCTCGGACGCTCGGCACCTGCTGAACCCGCGAGGCGCAGCGGTCGACCGTGCAGGTAACGTCTTCATCACGGACACGGGGAACAACCGGGTGGTGGTGCTGGAGGCGCGCTAGCTTTCCGTGGCTTCCTCCGGGGAGGCTTCCCCCCGGCGAGAGCGCGAGAAGGCAATCCGTGGCAGGCAGTGCGGCGTATTCCCTGTATTGAGCGCAGCGTGACGACGCGTTGTGGGATTGGTGCTACGATTCCCGCACGGAACCCTGAACGGGGCCGGGAGGGACAAAGTCGATGCTCGGTACCCTGGGTTGGCAAGAGCTGCTCATCATCCTCGTGATCCTTGCGCTGCTCTTCGGGGCGACGCGCGTTCGTGACCTCGGTGGCGCGCTTGGCAGCGGCATCCGCGAGTTCCGCCAGCAAGCTCGCGGCGAGGACGAAGACGAGGACGACGAGAAGGAGACCGCCGACACCGCGGCATCGTCGTCGGACAGCGATGACGATGGCGGCTCATCGGGCTGACCATAGCGTCTGTGCACTGAGCAAGCCGGCCACGGGGCCGGCTTCTTCGTTGCCCGTCCGTAGCTGCTGGCCGTTTCGCTCGGGTGTCTCCAGGGTGTGGGCGGGGTGGGGCGGGGGTGCGAGGACGGGGTGCGGGGAGCCGCCGTGGGGCCATTGCGGCGACTCTGCTATGCTCCCAGTCGCGAACCAATCGTTCGCACGCTCCTCGACCAAGGGCACAGCAGAACCACATGTACCGGGTCGCCTCGGACAGGCGAGCGGACGTGATGGAGAGGAACCCGCCTTGGAAATCGTCCCCGGCCTTCATCAGATCAAGACGCCCATGCCGTCGCCCGCGTTGCCATACGTCCTGGCGTACGTGCTCGAAGGCAACGACGGCGTCACGCTCTTCGACACCGGCTACGGCACGCCGGAGGCGACGGCGGCGATGACCGCGGGGCTGAAGACGCTGTGGCACGAGCCAAAGGATGTGAAGCGGGTGATCGTCTCGCACTTCCACCCGGATCATCTTGGCATGGTCGGGTGGTTCAGGGAGCAGTCTCCGGACGTGGAACTTGTGCTGGGGGCGAAGGAGTGGGAGTACATGGCCCACCGCGTGCCTCACCCGGGCGCCTATGGCGGCGACCGTAAGGACGCGCAGAAGGACGAGGCGGCGAAGGACGGCAAGGGAAGCATCGGCTCCGAGGACTGGTTCCGCCTCGCCGACGACTGGATGATGCAGCACGGCATCACGCAGGCCGAGGTGGATGCGGGGCGCGCCAGCGGTCACGACCGCCCGCCGGGCATGTCTGCCGCGGCGAAGGATAGCGCCAGCAAGTCGCCCCAGAGCCACGGCATGATGATGAGCATGGGCGCCGGCGAGCCGGAGGTGAAGCTCGAAGACGGCGAGGCGCTGGAGTTCGACGGATGGTCGTTCGAGGCGGTCTGGACGCCCGGGCACACACCGGGCCACCTCTGCCTCTATGAGCGTAACCACCGGCTGATGTTCACCGGCGACCACGTGCTGCCGCACATCACACCCAACGTCTCACTCCACCAGGACCAGGAGGGATCGAGCCCGCTGGCGGACTTCCGGAGTTCGCTGCGCAAGGTCGCCGCCTACGACACCGCGTTGGCGCTCCCCGCTCACGAGTTCAACATTCGCGACCTGCCGGCCCGTGCCCACGGCCTGATCGAGCATCACGACGAGCGGCTGGACGAGGTCCGCCACGCCATCGGCGACTCCGCGTCGACCGCGAGCGATGTCTCTTCGCGCGTGCACTGGAACACCGGGCCGTTCGCGAACTTCGACATCTTCTCGAAGCGCTCGGCGCTGGGTGAGACGCTCTCGCACCTCGTGGTGCTGGAGGACACGGGCCGTGTGCGCCGCGTTGAGAGCGACGGGCTCGTGCTCTGGGAGCAGATCTAGCGAGCGACGCCGGCAGCTGCTGCGGCAGTGCGACAATGGACTCGCCACCGGAGGTGAGGCCGTTACGGGAGCATGTCCCGATCCGATGCAGCGAGAACCGACCCTGCGCGAGCGTGGCGCGCTGCTGGCTGGGCGGGGGGCTGGTGAGGCCGTGCGGCGGCTCGGCCGCGGCGGCGGGACGGCGCTGCCCGGCCTGATCGCAGGCGCGCTGGCGCCCGGGCTGGTGGAGGCGCTGGGCGCGCAGCTCGGGCAGGGCTCCGTCACCGTGACGGGGACGAACGGCAAGACGACGACGACTCGGCTGCTGGCGGAAGCGGTGCGGCGTTCCGGCTTGGAGCCGGTCACCAACCACTCCGGCTCAAACCTCGAACGGGGACTGGTCAGCGCCTACGTCGACGAGGCCGGGCCGGACGGCGTCGTGCCCGACCCGGCGCGGAGCCTCGGCGTGCTGGAGGTGGACGAGGCGGCGCTGGCGTCATTGCTGCCGCGGCTGCGGCCGAGGGTCGCGGTCTTCCTGAACCTCTTCCGCGACCAGCTCGACCGCTACGGCGAGGTCGACTCGGTGGCGGAGGGATGGCGCGACGCGCTGCTGAGGCTGAGCGGTGAGGTCGGCGATTCCGGGGACGGGGACACGACCCTCGTGCTGAACGCCGATGACCCGACGATTGCGACGCTCGGCGAGGTCGCGCGCGGACCAGCTCAGGGGCCAGGACAGCGACCGACCATGACCTTCGGCATCGAGGACCGCTCCGTGGCCTTGCCCGGCGTCGAGCACGCCGCGGACGCGCGCTTTTGTCTCTGCGGCGAGGCGTTCGAGTACGAGGCGGTCTACATGGGCCACGTCGGCGTCTGGCGCTGCGACTCGTGCGGACGGCGGCGCGCGGAACCGGACGTGGCGGCGCGCGATGTGGAGCTGATGGCGGACAGCGTGAGCCTCCAGCTCGATCTGCGTGCGGAGGGGCCGGGCCGGACGCTTCAGATCGACCTGCCCTTCGCCGGGCTCTACTCCGTCTACAACGCGCTCGGCGCGGCGGCGGCCGCGCACGCGCTGGGGCTTCCCGCCGAGGCGATCGCCGATGCGCTGGAGCAGGCCGGGCCCGCCTTCGGGCGGCAGGAGCGCTTCACCGTCGACGGCCGGCACGTGCGGCTCCTGCTGGCGAAGAACCCGACGAGCATGAACGAGGTGGCGCGCGCGATCGCGGGGGCCACCCTGGGTTCGGATGGGCCCTCGGTGCTACTCGCGATCCTCAACGACGGCATCGCCGACGGACGCGATGTCTCATGGATCTACGATGCTGACCTTGAGCAACTGGTGGACCGCACCGGGAGTGTGGTCGCCTCCGGCACACGCGCCGACGACATGGCGTTGCGCCTCGTACTCGCGGGTGTGGAGCCGGCGGTGGTCGAACCCGACATCGCGGCGGCGCTGGAGCAAGCGCTGGCGATCACCGCGGAGGGCGGCTGGCTAGAGGTGATGCCAACCTACACGGCGATGCTTGAGGTGCGCGAGCTGCTGGCGACCCGCACCGGGGCGGCACCGTTCTGGCGGACGGCAGAGCCGGCCGCACCAGATGCGCCGGAGCCGTCATCGTGAGGGCAGTCTCGTGAGCGGGGGGCCCGAGCAGACGATCCGGGTGGTCGATCTCTACCCGGAGGTGATGAATGTCTACGCCGACCGCGGCAATGTGATCGCCCTGCGCGCGCGTTGCCGTGCGCTGGGCATCGGCTGCGAGGCGACTGCGGTCGGGTTGGGCGACCCGCTGCCGGCGGAGGCCGATCTCGTGCTGATCGGCGGCGGCCAGGACCGCGAGCAGCGGCGCATCGCCGGCGAACTGGCGTCGCGCGCGGGGCTGCTGCGCGAGTGGGCGGACGGCGACACCCCGATGCTGGCGGTCTGTGGCGGCTTCCAGCTCTTCGGCCGCTTCTACCGCACGGCGGAGGGCGACGAGTTGATTGGCACCGCCGTCTTCGACGCCGTCACCGTCGCGCCGGCGCGCGGCGCCGCTCGCTGCATCGGCGACGTGCTCGCGCAGTCGGGCGTCGAGGGCGTCGGCGAGGTCGTGGGCTTCGAGAACCATGCCGGTCGCACCTACCTCGGCCCGGGGGCGGAGGCGTTCGCTCGCGTGCTGCACGGCCACGGCAACAACGGTGATGACCGCACGGAAGGCGCCCTCTACCGCGAGGCGATCGGGACCTACCTGCACGGCTCGCTGTTACCGAAGAACATGGCGCTCACCGACCGCCTGATCCTCGGCGCGTTGCGCCACCGCTACGGCGACGGCGGCCCTCTCCCCGCCATCGACGATATCTACGCCGAGCGCGCCCATCGCACGGCCGCCACGGTCGCGAGGGAGCGGGGCCGCTCGTACCCGCGTTGAGTGCGGGTGTTGACGAGGAGTGCGGCGGTCTCGATGCTGGCGATGGCGGGCGGGTCCAGGAGCGCAGAGCCGTCGTGTCCGCCATCATCCGCGTCCCCGCCCTCCTCGCTGTCCTGATCGCGCTGCTGCTCGTCGCCTGTGGCGGCGAGGGGGAGGCCCTCGAGGTGCAGGTGATCGTCGATGGGACGGTGTTGTCGTCGCCTTCGCCGACCGCCGAGGCCGCAACGCCGATCGCGACGCCGGAGTCGATTCCGTTCACCCCGACGCCGCCGCCTTCCACGCTCGACCCGGACGACCTTCGCGGCTTCGCCTGGCCGCTGGTCGGGGCGTGCCTGCCCGACCGCGATGCGCTGATGCCGAACTCGCCGCGCTCGTACCGCAGCGGCTTCCACGAGGGCGTGGATTGGTACGACCTCTCATCGTGTGCGCGGCTGGGCGAGGGGACCGACGTCTTCGCGATGTTCGGGGGCGTGGTGGTGCGGGCTGACCTTGACTACGCCGACCTCACGCCGCGCACCTTGGCGGACCTGGAGAGTCGAGTCGAAGAGTGCGCGTGCAGCGAGCCGGAGATCCTCGACGCCTTCCGCGGCCGGCAGATATGGATCGACCACGGCAATGGCATCGTCACGCGCTACGCCCACCTGGGGTCGATCGACGGCGCCGTGTTCGTGGGCGCCGAGATCAAGCTCGGGCAGCGCATCGGCGGTGTCGGGGAGTCGGGCACGCCCGAGTCGGTGCGCGAGCCGGGGACGGAGATGCACCTGCACGCGGAGGTGAGGATCGGCGAGAGCTTCCTGGGCGATGGGCTGCCGGCGGCGGAGGTGCGGATGCTATGGGAACGGCTCTTCAGTGCCGGCGAGTAAGTTCGTGGAGTCGCCGAGCGTGACCCTCCGTGAACGGGCTCACGACGGCAGAGGTGCACGCTCCTGTAGCATGGGGAAAATCCTCGCCTTCCGAGGTACGTTCCGGAGATTGCCAGCATGACGCCACTGCTCGTCATCGAGATCGGGTTTGACCCCAACATCGCCACCATCGGCGGGTTCCTGCTGTCGTGGCACGGGCTGTTCACGGCGGTCGGCATCCTGGCCGGGGTCAACCTGGCGCTGCGCATCGCGCGGGTGATCGACTACGACGAGGACGACGCCTACACGCTCGCGCTCGTCGGTGTGCCCAGCGGCATCATCGGTGCGCGGCTGCTCTTCGTGGCGGAGCACTGGGACTTCTACGGGGAGAGTCCCGGCGACATCATCGCCATCACCGAGGGGGGCATCTCGATCTGGGGCGCGATCCTCGGGGGCATCCTCGGCTCGTACCTCTTCGCGCTCTGGCGCGGGTACGAGATCGGCAGCGGACTCGACATCGCCGCCTTCGGGCTGATCCTCGGACAGGCGGTGGGGCGCATCGGCGACGTCATCAACGGCGAACACCTGGCGACGGTGACCGACTTGCCGTGGGGCGTGATCTACACGGACCCCAATTCGCCGGGGTTCGCGCACTCGGTCAACGTCGGCGCGGTGCACCCGGCGGTGGCCTACGAGCTGATCGGGGACCTCGTGATCCTGGCGGTGCTGTTCGGGGTACTGTTCGGGGTCTTCCGCAACCGGCCGGGCCTGACCTTCCTGGTGTACTTCGCCGGCTACGCGGCGATGCGCTTCGTGCTGACTGAGCTGCGGGTCGACTCGGCCGAGTCTCTGCTCGGCTTGAGGGTGCCGCAGGTGGCCTCGATGTTCGCGCTGATCGGGGCGATCCCGCTGCTGATCTACTACTGGAACCAGCCCCCGGTGAACCGCAGGCGGGAAGTGGCGACCGTCGGTGAGCTGACCGGCGAGTTCATGCTGCGCAGCGGCGGCCGCCGCGTCCCGGCGCGACGTCGCTAGCGACGAACTGACCGTTGCACGATGACCCCGGGCAAAGCATCGGCCAGGTACGAAGTCGTTCTCTACTCGCGCCCGGGGTGCCACCTCTGCGACGATGCCCGCCGCGCCCTCGAACAGCTCCAACGGGAACCGGGGGGCGAGCCTGCGTTCGAACTGCGCGAGGTGGACATCGAATCCGACCCCGCCCTCGAGCGCCGCTTCATGATCGAGATCCCGGTGATCGAGGTCGATGGCAACGTGGTGACGCAGGCGCCAGTCGACCTGCGGGCCGTTCGCGCGGCGCTGGAGTGAAGGGCGCTGGTCGGCAGGGTGCGGAAGTGAAGGAGAGACTCGTGGGAATCCGTTCTCGTGGTAGCGCCCTGATCGTGCTCGCCGCGTTGCTGCTCGCGGCCTGCGGCGGAGGCGGTCCGGACCTCACGACGCACGCCGGTCAGCACCAGTTCGCCGACGAGGTATGCGCCGACCTCGTGGCGGCCTCCAGCGCGGATGCGCCCGGCATGCTCCACGAGGCCTTCGCCGACGCGGCCAAGGACGGCGTCTCCGAGGAGCAGATCCGCGAGATTCTGAACGAGGAGTGCCCGGACGTCGTGAGTGCGGTCGGAGGGTGGAGCTTTGGGCGGACGATGTCAGACGTGGCTGTGAGTTCGCGGTGGGAGAGATGTAGGTTGTCGCTGCTGCGAGAGGAGACCGAGATGTGCGAGGCGTCGCGGCAGGTTGCGTAGCACGATTGTGCCAGTATACGGCACAGAAAAGCCGCCTAGCGGCGGCATCCGTCTGGAAGCTGCTACCAACAGTTCCGGATGCGAACCTTAATCAGGTGACGCTCCTGCTTAGGTCGCGTGCCAACGGTACAGCGGCCTTCGGGTGCGTGTCCAGCGCCACCCAGAGGCGGGAGGATGGCGCAAGTGTCATCGAGAGACTTCTTCGAGCTAGCATCAGATCAATTTGACAGCTCCAAGTTCCGTGAGCTGATCGTCTACGTCGCGCAAGAGTCCGCGGACGATCAGAAGTTCGGGGCCGTCGAGCTGAACAAGCTCCTCTACTTCTCAGACTTCGAAGCGTACGCAAAGTGGGGCGCTCCGATTACTGGGGCGCGCTACCAGCGACTGCGTTGGGGGCCAGCGCCACGAGCCTTGCTGCCTGTGCGGGCCGAACTTGTTGATGAGGAAGCAATCCGGCTAGACACTGCTGACTACGGGGGCTACCCGCAGGAGCGCGTAGTCGCGCTCCGCGTGCCCGACCTCGATCGATTTTCGCCAGCCGAGCTTCGTCTTGTCGATGACGTCATTGAGCGTTATCGCGGCCTCGACGGCACTGAGATCAGCAACGTCTCGCACGAGGCTCCTGGATGGCAGCTTGCACGGGACCGTGAGGACATTCCGTACTTCACGGTTTTGATAGCTCCGGAACAGCCTCCCGCCGATGTCAAGCGAGAGGCTGCGGAACTAGCGGAACGGCATGGCTGGCTTGCGGCCTCCCGATAACGATCCGCCGCTTTGGCATCTGACCGAGAGTCGGTTCTTTTGGTATCTCGTCGAGCGCCATGGTCTCAGTCCACGAGAGTTGGACGCGGCGATCGACGCGATGGAGTGGGCGATCGCACGTGATCCTTGGTACTACCCCGCGTCTGACGACGAGCGAGTCGCATCGCTTTCGTCCCCCCGCTCCTAGGAATTCCTGCTGCGTGGGTCTACTACACCGTCCATCCGAATGATCAGACTTGCACGCTGCAGTGGTTCCGCCTCGAATAGGTGATGCACCCCGTTCAGGTTGACAGAACGAGGGGGCGATTCTAGCCTCGATCCCTCGTCTCTCCTCGGAGGGGCGGTTCATCCAGAGTGGCTGAGGGCAGCGGCCCGATGACGCCACGGCAACCCGGGTGCGCCTTGCCGGCGGGCTCGAAGGTGCCAAGTCCGACCCTTCCGGTGTGGGAGGGAACGATGAACGGAAGGCGACTATGACCCGACCGATCCACCGAATGGCGATGCGCTAGCCCGACCGGACCTTTGCTCGCATGCAGGGGTCGGCCGGATCGGGCTTCCACGCGCAACACGACCATCACCGGAGCACACTGACATGTCATTCGAGAGCGCCCTGCGTTGCAGGGAGTGCGGGCGAGAGTACCCGCTGGATCCGATCTTCTCCTGCGAGTTCTGTTTTGGCCCGCTGGAGGTCGACTACGACTACGACGGCATCCGCGCCGCGATGTCGCGCGAGTCGATCAGCGCGGGGCCGGCGACGCTCTGGCGCTACGCCGAGCTGCTGCCGTGCGACCCACAGTACCGCGTCGACCTGGGCACCGGCTTCACGCCGCTCATTCGCGCCGACCGGCTGGCGGAGCGGCTAGGTCTGGAGCGGCTGTGGCTGAAGAACGACACGGTGAACCCGACGTGGTCGTTCAAGGACCGCGTGGTGAGCGTGGCGATCGCTCGCGCCCGGGAGTTTGGGTTCGATGCGATGGCCTGCGCGAGCACGGGCAACCTGGCGAACAGCGTCGCCGCTCACGCTTCGAGCGCCGGCATGGAGGCCTACGTCTTCATCCCCGACGACCTGGAGCAGGGCAAGGTGGTGAACAGCAACGTCTACGACCCGACGCTGGTGATGGTCGAGGGCTCGTACGACGACGTGAACCGGCTCTGCACCGAACTCTCCGCGGACCGCAACTGGGCATTCGTGAACATCAACGTGCGGCCGTACTACGCGGAAGGGTCGCGGACGCTAGCCTTCGAGGTCGCCGAGCAGCTCGGCTGGCGGGCGCCGGACCACGTCGTCGCGCCGCTGGCCTCGGGCTCGCTGTACACGAAGATCTGGAAGGGCTTCAAGGAGTTCGAGCGGGTCGGCCTGATCGACGAGCCGCAGACGCGGATGTCGGGCGCGCAGGCGACCGGCTGCTCGCCGATCGCGAAGGCTTACAAGGAGGGCACGCTCAACTTCCTGCCGCAGAAGCCGGACACCATCGCCCGCTCGCTCGCCATCGGCAACCCGGCCGATGGCTATTATGCGCTGAAGACGATGGAGGAGACCGGCGGCGGCGCGGAGATGACGAGCGACGCCGAGATCATCGAGGGCGTGAAGCTGCTGGCCGAGACGGAGGGCATCTTCGCGGAGACCGCCGGCGGCGTGACCATCGCCTGCCTGAAGAAGATGGTGGAGAGCGGGCACATCCGTCCGCAGGAGGAGACAGTCGCCTTCATCACCGGCGCCGGCCTCAAGACCGTGGAGGCCGTGCAGGGCCAGTTGACCGAGCCGCTGCGGGTGCCGGCGAACGCGGAGGCGTTCGATGAGGCGCTGGGCGCGCGGCACCCGGTGCTGGCGGGCGCGCCCGCGGGAGGAGCGTAGCTGTGGCAACGAAGCGAGTGCGGTTCACATTCGAGCCGAATCAGATCAAGCGGCCCGTGATCTACGAGCTCGGGCACAAGTTCGAGGTTGTGACGAGCATCCGCATGGCCGACGTCGACGACAGCATCGGCTGGGTCGTGCTGGAGCTCGAGGGCGACTCAGACGAGATCGAGCGCAGCGTCGCCTGGGCGCGGGAGGTCGGCGTCCGCGTCGACGACGCGACGCTCGGCGATGTCGTCGAGGGTTCCTAGCACCAGCAGCGGCAGACATGTTCCAGGAAGGAACCCGAGTATGGCATTGAGTGTGAAGATTCCGACGCCGCTCCGCGCGCTGACGGACGACGCCGACCGCGTCGCCTCCGCCGGGGCCACCGTCGCCGAGCTGGTGGAGCGGCTGGAGAGCGACTTCCCCGGCATGCGCGAGCGGCTCTGCGAGGACACCGGTGAGCTGCGGCGCTTCGTCAACATCTACGTCAACGGTGAGGACGTGCGCTTCCTCGATGGGCTCGGCACGAAGCTGGGCGAAGACGACGAGATCTCGATCGTGCCGGCGGTGGCCGGCGGGTAGGCACGCGACATACGCCCGGCGCGGCCATGCCGGCCGGAGCGGCTCGCTGACGGCGACCCTCGGCGGGTGCGCTGAGGGGCTAGATCGCGAGGTCTGAGCTTGTCCCCGGGAGGCTGGCGGCCGAAGTCGCGCGGAATGGCCGCCGTGATACAATGCTGACCAAGTTGGTCGAGAATAACATTGGGCCCCGGCGGCAGGATCGAACGAGCCATGATGATCAGCACCAAGGGCGACTACGGTGTTCGCGCGTTGATTGACCTCGCCGTCCATGCGGGCGAGGGGCCGGTGCAGCGCGCCGACATCGCCAGCCGGCGGCACATCTCCGAGTCGTACCTCGATCACCTGCTCGCCCAGCTGCGGCGCGATGGCTTCATCCGCAGCACGCGCGGCCCGGGCGGCGGCCACGAACTGGCGAAGCCGGCGGCCGATCTCTGTCTGCTGCACGTGCTAGAGAGCCTGGAGGGTTCGCTCGCGCCGATCGGCTGCGTGCACGAGGACTCTGCGGACGACGAGCACGACCCACTCTGCGGGCAGCAGTGGGTGTGGCGGGAGCTCTACGACGGGATGCGCGAGCGGCTGGCGGAGATCTCCGTCGCCGAGCTGGTGGAGCGCGAGCAGGCCCGTGAACAGGCCATAGCGCCGAGCTACAGCATTTGAGGACCGGCAGATGACGAACATCGCGGTGCCGGCCTCGGTCGGCGGCACTCCGGCGATTGCCGATTCGGTCGTCGATCTGATCGGCGGGACCCCGCTCGTGCGCTTGCAGCGCATCTCGCCCGAGGGTGGCGCGGAGATCCTGGGCAAGCTTGAGGCGCGCAACCCGGCGGGCTCCGTGAAGGACCGCATCGCGCTGAGCATGGTGGAGGCGGCCGAGCGGGCCGGCAGCATCAGCCCCGGTGACACGCTGGTGGAGCCGACCTCCGGCAACACCGGCATCGGCCTGGCGATGGTGTGCGCGCGCAAGGGCTACGAGCTGGTGCTGACGATGCCGGAGGACTACACGGTGGAGCGGCGGCGGCTGCTGGAGCGATTCGGGGCCGAGCTGGTGCTGACGCCCGCGATCGAGGGCATGACGGGCGCGGTCCACGCGGCGCAGGAACTGGTGAAGAATCGGGGCTACTACATGCCCCAGCAGTTCGACAATGCAGCCAACCCGGAAGTGCACCGCCTCACCACGGGGCCGGAGATCATCGCTGCGACCGGCGGAGAGCTGGACGCTTTCGTTGCCGCCGTCGGCACGGGCGGCACCATCACCGGCGTGGGAGAAGCGCTGCGCGAGGAAGGCATCGAGGTGCGCATCGTCGCCGTCGAACCGGCCCGCGCGCCGGTGCTGGGGGGAGGGCGGGCCGGGCTGCACGGCATCCAGGGCATCGGCGCCTCCTTCGTCCCGAACGTGCTCAACCAGGACATCTACGACGACGTGATGGCGGTGCGCGACGAGGATGCGTACGAGATGACCGACCGTCTGACGCGCGAGGAGGGGTTGCTGGTCGGCATCTCCTCCGGGGCGAACGTCTGGGCGGCGCTGCAGGTGGCCGGCGAACTCGGACCCGGCCAGCGCGTCGTCACGATGCTGTGCGACACCGGCGAGCGGTACCTGAGCGTGCAGCTATGAGCGTGAACGTCTACGTCCCGTCGCCGTGGCGACACCTGACCGCGAACCGGGAGTACGTCGACGTGGAAGCGAGCGACGTCGCGGGCGTGCTGAACGCCGTGAATGAGCGCTACCCCGGGTTCGACAACCTCGTGTACAACGGAGAGGGCGACGTCCCTCGCCACATCAATATCTACGTCAACGATCGCGAGATTCACGACCTCAGTGGCATCGCGACCCTCGTCGAAGACGGGGATCGCGTCGCCGTGATTCCAGCGCTGGCCGGAGGTGCAGAGATGGCGGAGAACATGAACGGGGCCGATGCCGGCTCGGCGGCGATGACCCCCGATGAGGTGATGCGCTACTCGCGCCACATCATCATGGGGCAGGTCGGGCCGGTCGGGCAGCGCAAACT
This sequence comes from Dehalococcoidia bacterium, assembly GCA_030745285.1. Lineage (GTDB taxonomy): Bacteria > Chloroflexota > Dehalococcoidia > UBA2979 > UBA2979 > SHYR01. The sequence continues at coordinate 12,458 of JASLOV010000054.1, forward strand.
GCGCAACGCGAAGGTGCTGATCGTCGGCGCGGGCGGCCTCGGATCGCCGGTGGCGATCTACCTGGCGCTGGCCGGGGTCGGCACGATCGGCATCGTCGACTTCGACATCGTCGATCTCTCGAACCTGCAGCGGCAGTTGCTGCACCAGACGCCGGACGTGGGCAAGTCCAAGCTCGATTCCGCGAAGGAGAGCTTGCAGGCCTACAACCCGCACGTCGAGGTACGCACCCACGGCATGCCGCTGACCTCCGACAACGCGATGGAGGTGATCGCGGACTACGACATCGTGGTGAACGGGGCGGACAACTTCGCCACGCGCTACCTCGTGAACGACGCCAGCTACTTCCTGGGCAAGACGCTGGTGGACGGCTCGATCCTGCTGTTCGACGGACAGGCCACGGTCTACAAGCCGGGGTCCGGCTGCTACCGCTGCCTCTACCCCGCCCCGCCCCCGCCGGGGCTGGTGCCCTCGTGCGCGGAGGCCGGCGTGCTGGGCGCGATCACCGGCATCGTCGGTGCGATCCAGTCGACGGAGGTCTTCAAGGAGATTCTCGGCATCGGCGACCCGCTGGTCGGGCGGCTGCTGCTGATCGACGCGCTGACGATGGAGTTCCGCACGATGAAGCTGCGGCAGGACCCATCGTGCCCGCTGTGCGGGGAGAATCCGACGGTGACCGAGCTGATCGACTACGATCAGTTCTGCGGCACACCCCCGATCACGGAAGAGCTGGAGGCGCTGATGGCGGCGTCCGCGGGCGATGACTAGCCGAACGTCGAGCGAGAGGAACGAGCACACTTCCCCAGAGGGCGCTACGAGAGGGACCCCAGTGCCGGTACAGGTTCATGTCACGTCGGTGATCCAGAAGGTGGTTGATGATCAGCGTGAGTTCGAGGCCGATGGCGGCACGATCGCGGAGCTGCTCGTCAACATCGAGCGCCGCTACCCGGGGTTTCGCAAGCAGATCGCGGACGATGACGGCGAGCTGCACCGCTTCGTGAACATCTACCTGAACGACGAGGATATCCGCTACCTGGGGGGCACGGACACGGCGCTGAGCGACGGCGACGCGGTCTCGATCCTGCCCGCACTCGCCGGCGGCTAGCGGCCCGCGGTTTCGAAGCCGAGGGGACGGCGTGCTGTACGAGAGCGTGCTCGACATGGTGGGGAACACCCCGCTCGTCGAGATGGCCGCGCTGTCGCCAAAGCCCGCCGTGCACATCTACGCCAAGCTCGAGGGCCAGAATCCGACGGGGTCGGTGAAGGACCGCATCGCCCGTTACATGATCGACCGCGCCGAGCGCGAGGGAGCACTGAAGCCGGGCCAGACGATCCTCGAGCCGACCTCCGGCAACACCGGCATCTCGCTCGCGCTGATCGGTAGCCTGCGGGGCTACCCGGTGAAGGTGGTGATGCCGGACGCCGTGAGCGCGGAGCGCACGGAACTACTGGAAGCGTTCGGCGCGGAGATCATCTACTCGCCGGGCGAACTTGGCAGTAACGGTTCCGTGGCGATGGCGCGCGAGGTCGCCGCGGAGCATCCGGACTGGTTCCTGCCGTTCCAGTACGAGAACGAGGACAACCCGCGCGCCCACTACGAGACGACGGCGGAGGAAATCATCGCCGACCTGCCGGACGTCGATGTCTTCGTCTCCGGTCTCGGCACCGGCGGCACGCTGACGGGCGTCGGGCGGCGGCTGAAGGAACACAACCCGGCCGTGCGCATCGTGGCGGCCGCGCCGCACCCGGGGGATCTGGTGCAGGGGCTGCGCAGCCTGGAAGAGGGCTACATCCCGCCGGTCTTCGACGAGACGGTGCTGGACGGCCGCATCGTGGTCGACTCCGCCAGCTCGTTTCGCGCGACGAAGGAGCTGACGGAGCAGGCCGGCATCTTCGCCGGCATCTCCAGTGGCGCGGTGATCCGGGCCGCCCAGCGCGTCGCGGAGCGGATGGACGAGGGCAAGATCGTCTGCCTGCTCGCCGACGGCGGATGGAAGTACCTCTCGACCGGGCTGTGGACGAGCGATTACGACGAGATCGAGGAGCAGGTCAGCGAGAAGCTGTGGTGGTGACGACGTCATGGTCGGCCGGGGGGTCGCTATGGCTGTGATTCCCCGTCCGCTCGTCGACGAGATGGTGGCCCACTCGCTCGAGGATCTGCCAAACGAGGCCTGCGGCGTGATCCTCGCCGTCGACGGCGTCGCCACAGCGGTGCACCGTGTGCCGAACGCCGCCGCCAGCCCGTACCGCTACGTGATGGACGACGAAGAGCAACTGAAGCTTCAGCAGCGGCTTGATGAATCCAAGGGTGAAGAAACGCTCTTCGCGATCTACCACTCGCACGTCGCCTCGGAGGCGCGGCCCTCGCAGACGGACGTGAACATGGCATTCTGGCCTCCGGGCGATATCTCCGGCGCGCTGATGTACCCGGACGCCATCTACATCGTGGTCTCGCTCGCGGAAGAGGGTGCGCCGGTGGTGCAGGGATTCCACATCATTGCCGGCGACAGCTACGAGGCCTGCCTGGAGCCGGTCGAGCTTCACTTCGAGTAGGTGCCCGTCGCGGGGGTGCTGGCTTAGGCTGATGTCATGACCGCCGCCGCGCGCCCCCCAGCCCGCCTCACCGCCGCCCCCGCCCCGCTGCGCATCGGCGACACACTCTTCGAGTGGGGCTCCCGGACGTACGTCATGGGCGTGATCAACGCCACGCCGGACTCGTTCTCCGGCGATGGGGTGCTCGACCCCTCGATGGTCGCGGCCCGGGCGTGCGCGATGGTGGAGGACGGGGCGTCGCTGATCGATGTCGGCGCGGAGTCCTCGCGGCCCGGCCGCCATTCCGTCGACGCTGACGAGGAGTGGGGGCGGCTCGGGCCGGTGCTGCGGGCGGTTCGAGCCGCGGTCGCGGTGCCGGTCACCGTCGACACCACCAAGGCGGCGGTGGCGGAGCGGGCGTTCGACGCCGGCGCGGACGCGCTGAACGACATCAACGGGCTGCGTGGAGACTCTGACCTTGCGGCGTTGCTCGGCCGTCGAGGCTGCCCGGCCCTGCTGATGCACAACCAGCGCGGGCGCGGGTTCTCCGGCGACGTGATCGCAGACATCGCGGCGGGGCTGGAAGTGTCGCTCGCGATCGCGAAGCAGGCGGGACTGTCGCGCGACGCTGTGATGCTCGACCCCGGCTTCGGCTTCGGCTGGGAGGTGGAGCAGAACCTGGAGATGCTGCGTCGCCTGGCGGAACTGAAGGCGCTGGGCCGGCCGCTGCTGATCGGCACCTCGCGCAAGTCGACGATCGGCGCGGTGCTCGGCCGGCCCGAGGGCGAACGACGCTGGGGCACCGCCGCCACCGTCGCGCTGGCGGCGCAGGCCGGCGTCGACATCGTGCGCGTGCACGATGTGCGGGAGATGGCCGACGTCGCCCGCATGGCCGACGCGGTGGCGAGAGGCACGGTCGCGCGCGAGCGGTCGTGAGCGAACGATGAGCGGGCCGGCGTTGCGGCGGGTCTGGCTGGCGCTCGGCGCCAACCTCGGGGAGCGCGTCGCCAACCTGCGCGCGGGGCTCGACGCGCTGGTGGCGGGCGGCGTCGCGATCGACGTGGTGTCGTCGGTCTACGACACGCCGCCGTGGCCTGTGGAGAGCGACCCTCGCTTCGCCAACATCGCGGTCTCGGGTCAGTCGGCGCTGACGGCGCACGAGCTGCTGGCGCTCTGCAAGGCGATCGAGGCCGATGAGGGCCGCGACTTCGATGCGCCGCGTTACAGTCCCCGCTCGTTGGACGTCGACATCCTGGCGATCGAGGGTGAGCTGGTGAGCGTCTCCGACCTCGAGATCCCGCACGCGCGCATGCACGAGCGCGCCTTCGTGCTGGTGCCGCTGGCGGAGATCGCGCCCGGCTTCATTCATCCGCGGTCGGGCCGGACGGTCGAGGAACTGCTCGCGAGCGTTGAACGCGAGGGCGTCGAGGTGATCGACGCCGCCGGGTGGTGGACGGCGCGCTAGAGAGCGGTGTTCCCGAGCCGCGTCAGCGGCGTGCGCCTCGCAGCGACCCGGTGATCGGGCCGCTCTCCGGGAAGAAGAGCACGCATCGCACCTCGTGATCGCCGGTCGCCCAGGTCGCTGCCGTGAGCGGGAAGAAGTCTGCGTAGACGGCGGAGTCGTCGTAGGGGACGCCGACGTACGCCTCGAACGCGCCGAGGCACTGTTGCTGAGCGAAGGTGGCGACGGCGTTCTCCCCGGGGTAGCGGTCGCCCTCGATCCTTGCGGTGAAGAAGAGCTCGGCGTCATGCGGTTCGACGCAGTCCACCACCAGCGCCTCACGCACCTGCGCCAGCGGGGCGAGGAGCGAGAAGCAGTCGCCGGGCTGCAGCAGGGCGACAGGAATCGGCCGCGCCTGCGGTCTCGTCGTACCGGCCGGTGGGGCGTCGCCCGAGGTGGGCGTCCCCCGTGTCGTCTCTGCTGTGCCGGAGGTGATTCCAGTGGGGGTGGGCGAGCCGTCCCCGCCGCTACCGCAGGCCGCGGCGAGCAGCAGCACCACGAGCAGCAGCGCAGGCGAGGTGACAGCCGCCGAGGCGAGTCCGCCTCGCGCGACCAACATCGTTACGCGTCGACGCCGCCCGCAGCCTCTTCGCCGGCGATCTCGACCTCGTCTTCCCACTCGGTCGTCGCCATCGTGTAGCCGACCCAGAAGGCGAGGGCAGCGACGACGCTGAGCCCGGCAGCGACGGGCAGTGCGATCGCCAGGTAGGAACGCCGGGCGATGCCGATCAGCACCACCAGGACGGCGAAGAGGGCGCCGCCCATCAGAGCCTGGCCGAGCTGGCGCGATTGGTCGACGGTCATGAGTTGTCTCCCTGAGGAGCGGCGGTTTCGGCTTCCATCTCGCGGCGGAGGTCGGGCGGCAGCAGGTTGGGGATGCCGTCGCCGATCGGGTAGGTCTCGTCGCAGGTGGCGCAGTGGAGCGAGCCTTCGAGCACTTCGTCATCGTCCTCGCGGTCGACGTGCAGGGTGAGCTCGTTCTTGCAGACGGGGCAGGCGAGGATGTCCATCAGGTCGCGGCGCATATGTTCTCCTCCGGCTGGGATGATAGGGATGGTGCGGATCGGTGCGCAATCAGTGCAGCCTGCGCCGGTCCTGCGCCGGCGGCGGGTTGATGTGCGGCCGTTAGACTCAGAGTCTCGCAGCGAAGGGCGCGAAGCAAGTCATGGCGGAAGTCGAGCGCATCCCGCTTCAGCGCACGGTCGCCGTCGTCACGGACGGCTCGATCGTCGTGCGCCCGTCCGGGCGTCTGATCGTTCCGCTGATCCAGGCCGCCATCGCCGTGGGGGCCGTGGCGCTGATCATCCAGCTGCTGGACGGCGGCGGGTCGCTGATCGTGATGGTGATCGCGCTGTTGGTGGCGATGATGCTCGGCCCGGCGGCGGTGCTCGGGCTCGTCTACAACTTCTTCGGCAGCTCGGTGACGGTCGATCGGAAGAAGCAGTCGGTCACCGTGCAGCAGGGCTTCCTCGGCCTCGGCATCGGCACGGCGGAGCTGGTGCCGTTCTGGCGCATCGCCCGCATCGAGGTGGCCGGCGACTACGAGGACGAGCTATCGGGTGGGGAGTTGCAGGACCTGGTGCAGTGGGAAGTGCTGGCGGTGAAGGACAACGACAAGATCGTGCCGATCGCGACCGCCATCTCGCCGCGACCGCTGGCCGAAGACGGGCTCGATCGCGTCAACCGGCTGGCGCGCGCCGTCGCCGCGATGGCAGGCTGTGCCGTGCGGGAGTCTGCACTTTCAGAGTCACTTCCGGAGTCGCGAGGGGACCCGTCGCAGGAGGATGAGCAGCCACTGCCGCGTCGTCGCCGCGTCGAGCGTGCGGGGCGCAGGCCGCCACCGGCTGCGGACGCCAGTCGGGCAGGCACGAGTGATGGTGAGGAGGCGAGAATGGACGCAGCGGTGGAGCTGATGAGGGATGCTCGGTCGATCGCGGTGGTCGGGGTCTCCGCGAACCCGGCGCGCGACTCCCACGACGTCGCGGCCTACCTGATCGACGCCGGGTACGAGGTCTACCTTGTGAACCCGACCGTGGACGAAGAGGTGCTGGGACGCCGGGTCTATGACAGCGTTCAGGAACTGCCGGAGGCGGTCGACATTGTTGACGTGTTCCGGCGCTCGGAGCATGTGCCGCCCGTGGTGGACGACGCCATCGCGGCCGGCGCGAAGGCGGTGTGGCTGCAGCTCGAGATCGTGCACGAGGAAGCCGCCGAGCGGGCCCGTGCCGCCGGGCTGGCTATGGTGATGGACCGCTGCACGAAGATTGAGCACCGGCGGCTGATCGCGGAGGGGTAGTGTCCGAAGTAGCCCTCAAAACGGAAGGTGCTACACTCCGGCTCTGGCCGTCGCTCCGTCGGCCAGCCCCGTGAGAGGGAGACGGATCGGGTGATCCCGAGCCTCCGCGAAAAGTGCGGCGTCTTCGGCGTCTACGCCCCTGCCGAGGACGTAGCTCGACTCACCTTCTTTGGCCTCTTCGCCCTGCAGCACCGCGGTCAGGAATCGGCCGGTATCGCGACGACCGACGGCGAGCGGTTGTTCCTTCACGCCGAGATGGGCCTGGTCACCCAGATCTTCACGGAAGAGGTGCTTGCCTCGCTGCCCGGCCGGGCGGCGATCGGCCACAACCGCTACTCGACGACGGGCTCAAGCGTCGAGGACAACTGCCAGCCGCTGCTCGTCGGCCGGCAGGATTCGGCGCTCGATGGCGCCGCCGGCCAGCTGCTGCTGGCGCACAACGGCAACATCGTCAACACAGAGACGTTGCGCGAGGAGCTGGAGTCGGACGGCGTCGCGTTCGCAACCACCACCGACTCCGAGGTGATCGCGCAGCTGATCGCGAACGCGCCGGGTGAGGGCTGGGAGCAGCGCTTCGGCCACATGATGGGGCGCGCCGAGGGCGCCTACTCGCTCACCGTGCTGACCCGCGACGCGCTGTTTGGCGTGCGCGATCCGAACGGTATCCGCCCGCTCTGCATCGGCCGCCTGGACGGTGGCTACGTGATCGCCTCGGAGTCCTGTGCGCTCGACCACCTCGGCGCCGACTTCGTACGGGAGATGGAGCCGGGCGAGGTGGTGCGTGTCGATGACTCCGGGTTGGTATCGCACTTCCCGCTGGGGCGTGAGCCGGCGCGGTCGGCGCCGTGCGTCTTCGAGTACATCTACTTCGCTCGACCGGACACGGAGCTGGGCGGCGACCTGTTGCACACGGCGCGTGTGCGCATGGGGCGGGAACTGGCGCGGGAGCACCCGGCCGAAGCCGACCTTGTGATCGGGGTGCCGGACTCAGGCACGCGTGGCGCCATCGGCTACGCGCTGGAGTCGGGCATTCCGTACGCGGAGGGGCTGATCCAGAACCGCTACGTCGGGCGGACGTTCATCGAACCCGACCAGCGGCTGCGGGCGCTTGGCGTGCAGCTGAAGCTCAACCCGCTGCGCGCGCTGCTGGAGGGCAAGCGCATCGTGGTCGTCGACGACACGATCGTGCGGGGCACGACCAACCCGCCGGTGGTGGCGATGTTGCGCAAGGCAGGGGCGACGGAGGTGCACATGCGCATCCACTCGCCGCCGGTGCAGTACCCGTGCTTCTACGGCATCGACATGGCGACGCGCGAGGAGCTGATCGGGGCGCAGCGCAGCGTCGAGGAGATACGCCAGTACATCGACGCGGACTCGCTCGGCTACCTCTCGATCAAGGGCCTAATCAGCGGGACCAAGCGAACCGAAGAGGCGCTGTGCATGGGCTGCCTCTCCGGCAACTACCCCGGACCCGTCCCGCTGCACCTCGACAAATTCGCGCTCGAGGAGAACGGCGCACGCCGGCGCGGCGCAGCACCGCTCCCCCTGGGCGGGCTGTAACCCGCCGCCGGGGCGGCCCGCGTGAGAGTCGTAACGCGGAGGCCGACGGTCCCTTCGACAGCCCCTCCGGCAGGCTCGAGGCCAGCATGACGAACGGTGAAGCATGACTGACAGCGAGGGCGTGACCTATGTCGGCGCCGGCGTCGACATCGACGCGGCGGAAGAGACGGTGCGCCGCTACGGCGAGATCGCACGTCGCACCGCCGGGCCAGAGGTGCTCTCCGGGGTAGGCCCGTTCGCCGGCCTCTTCCAGCTGGCCGGCTACCGCGATCCGGTACTGGCGGCGAGCGCGGACGGCGTCGGCACGAAGCTCGTGATCGCGGGCGCGCTCGGGCGCTACGGCTCGGTCGGTCGCGACCTGGTGAACCACTGCGTGAACGACATCCTGCCGGCCGGGGCGCAGCCGCTCTTCTTCATGGACTACCTCGCGACCGCCGACCTCTCGCAGGAGGCGCGCGTGGAGCTGGTGGGCGGCGTGGGCGCCGCCTGCGAGGAGCTGGGCATCGCCCTGATCGGCGGCGAGACGGCGGACCTGCCGGACGTCTACGTGCCCGGCGTCTTCGACCTCGCCGGCTTCATCGTCGGCGCCGTCGAGCGCGACGAGGTGATCGATGGCTCCAGGCTGGCCGCCGGCGACGCGCTGATCGCGCTGCCGTCGAGCGGGCTGCAGACGAACGGCTACTCGCTGGTGCGCGAGATCTGGGGGATCGGCAAGGGGCTGGGCGACGACCACGACCGCGAGGTACTGGAGACGCGCTACGAGGAGCTGGGGGGAACGCTGGGCGACGCGCTGCTGGCGGTGCACGGCTGCTTCCTCGACCAACTGCGCCCGCTGCTGCCCCGCATCCACGCCATCGCCCACATCACCGGCGGCGGCATCCCGGGCAACCTCTCGCGCATTTTCGAGGACGACCTTGGCGCGGTCGTCGACCCGGCGAGCTGGGAGGTGCCGGCGCTGTTCGAGCTGATCCGGCGCAGCGGCAACGTCGCCGCCGGCGAGATGTGGCGCGCCTTCAACATGGGCGCGGGCCTGATCGTCGCGGTCGACGCGGCGGACGCGGGGGGCATGATCGCTGGTCTGCCGGGCGCGTGGCGCATCGGCGAGGTCGTTCCGCGCGGCGCGGACGATGCCGCCGTGAGAGGCCTCGACGAGTGACCGGACGGGGCGGCTAGCGATGCGCGCGTTGCTCGCCGGCTACACCGACGAGTTCGACTCGTTTGCGCGGGGCCTGATCGGGCTGGGCTGGGAGCTGGTGGCCACCAGCGGCACTCATCGCGCGCTCTCGGAGGCGGGCATCGCGGTCACCTCGGTCGCCGAGTTGACCGGCAGCCCGGAGATGCTCGGCGGGCGCGTGCGCACGCTGCATCCCCGGGTGCACGGCGGCATTCTCTTCCGGCGCGGACTGGCCGAGGACGAGCGCGACGTCGAGCAGCACGGGCTGGGCTCGATCGACCTGGTGGCCTGCAATCTCTATCCCTTCGAACAGACGGTGTCCGGTGGCGGGCCAGGCGGGGATGTCGCGCTGGCGGACGCGCTCGAGCAGATCGACATCGGCGGCGTC
>JASLOV010000055.1 GCA_030745285.1 Dehalococcoidia bacterium
GTGTCAGCAACCCTACGGCCGCGGGGGGCGAACCGGAGGGTCGTCGTGTTCGGTACCGCCTTCTTCGCGTAGGGAGACCGGTTGTGGAGGAGTAGGATCTCAATCAGGTGGCCGTTCGGAAGGTTCTCGCGGCTCGCGGACCGGCCTCCGTTCTGTCTCTCGTTCTCGTGTCATCATTTCTCCATTCTCGCAAGGTTCTAAGCGCCACTTCACAGCCGATTGTACAGCCTGTGAAGTGTGAAAATCGCCCGCTTCCCCCCAATCCACGTAAACTACCCACCATGCTCGACGCGCTCTCTGACCGACTCCAGAACACGTTCCGACGCCTCGGCTCGCGCGGGAGGATCTCCGAGGGTGACCTCGACGAGGCTTTGCGCGAGGTGCGGGTCGCCCTGCTGGAGGCCGACGTCAACTTCGCCGTCGTGCGCGACTTCATCGCGCGGGTGCGGGAACGGGCGCTCGGCTCCGACGTCATGCAGTCGATCACACCCGGCCAGCAGGTCGTCGGCATCGTCCACCAGCAGCTCGTTGAGGTGCTGGGCGGGGACACGCCGGACGGCGTCCCGCTCGGGCGCGGCGCGGACGGCGCGCCCACCACCATCCTCGTCTGCGGCATGAAGGGCAGCGGCAAGACCACCCTCGCCGCCCGCCTCGGCCGCCACCTCAAGAGCCAGGGCCTCAAGCCGCTGCTCGTCGCCACCGACTTCGAACGCGTCGCCGCCACGGAGCAACTCCAGGCGCTCGGCGACCAGATCGAGGTGCCCGTCTACGCGGAGGACAAGGAGGCGCCGGCGGCGGATGTCGCGAAGCGCGCGATGGCGCAGGCCGCCGGCAGCGGCGTCAACGCCTTGGTCTTCGACACCCGCGGCGCCGTCGCCTTCGACGACAACATCGCCGACGAACTGGCCGCCCTCGCCGACGAGGTCGACCCCACCGAGATCCTGATCGTCATCGACTCCATGACCGGCCAGGAGGCCGTCACCCTGGCCCGCGACATCGACAAGGCGATCGAGGCCACCGGCATCGTCGTCTCCAAGGTCGATTCCGACACCCGCGGCGGCGCCGTGCTCTCCGTGCGCGAGGTCACCGGCCTGCCGGTCAAGTTCATCACCACCGGCGAGCGCCTGGACGCGCTGGAGCAGTTCCACCCGGACCGCTTCGCCTCCCGCGTGCTCGGCATGGGCGACGTCGCCACGCTGGTCGAGAAGGCCCGCGACAACGTCGAGGAGCGCGACGCCAAGGAGATGGAGCGACGGCTACGCACCGGCGCATTCGACCTGGAGGACTTCCTGGCGCAGATGAAGCAGGTGCAGGAGATGGGCTCGCTCTCCAACCTCGTCGACATGATCCCCGGCATGGGCGGCATGAAGGCCCAGCTCGAAGGCGCGGACTTCGCCGAAGCCGGGTTCGCCCAGGGCGAGGCGATCATCCTCTCCATGACCCCGGACGAACGCCACGACCCCGGCATCCTGGACGGCTCCCGCCGCCGCCGCATCGCCCGCGGCTCCGGCACCACCCCGGCCGACGTGAACCGGCTGTTGAACCAGTTCACACAAGCGAAGACACTGATGCAGGCCCTCACACAGGGTGGCGGGCGTGACGGCAAGGGTCCGCGAGGCCCCGGCGGCCTCGGTGGCCTTGGCCGCATGCTCGGAATCTGACTAGACTGGTCACACCAATCCCGCGCCCTACACTCAGAGCGAGACTGCGAGTCTGAATGCTACGAATCCGCCTCCGCCGCACCGGCAAGAAGAAGCAGCCGTCCTACCGCGTCGTCGTCGCTGACCAGCGAGCCCCGCGCGACGGCGCCTTCGTCGAAATCATCGGCCACTACAACCCGCGCACCGACCCGAAGACGCTGGTGCTGAAGGAAGACCGCGTCAAGCACTGGCTCTCGATCGGCGCTCAGCCCTCCGAGACCGTCCATCGCCTGCTCCTCGGCGAAGGCCTGATCGCCACCGAGGCTCCGAAGCGCGACACCAAGCCCTCCAAGGCCGCCCAGCGCGCCGAGGCAGAAGCAGCAGCCGCCGCCGAGGCGAAGGCCACGGCAGAGGCTGAGGCTGCGGCAGCCGCCGAGGCCAGCGCGACCGCCGAAGCTGAGGCCGTCGAATCGAGCGACGACTCAGCAGAAGAGACCGCCGACGCCGGCGCCGACGACGCTGCAGACGCGGACGCAGACGCAGAGGAATCGAACTAGCCAGGCCCCACCGGGCCTCTCCCTCCACCGGTACCGCCGGCGGGGATAGCCAGAGCCACATCGCTCCCGCCGGGCGAACGCAGCCCCTTCGAAAGGACCAGACACCGTGAAAGCCCTGATCGAGTACCTCGCCCGCGCGCTCGCCCGTCACCCCGATGACGTGCGGGTCGAAGAGGAACAGCGCAGCGACCGCGTCGTCCTCCACCTCTACGTCAACGACGAGGACAAGGGCCGCGTGATCGGCCGCGACGGCCGCGTCGCCAACGCCATGCGCTCGCTGCTGCACGTCGCCGCCGTCCGCGCCGGCGTCCGCGCCAGCCTCGACATCGAGTAGCGCCGCCGGCCGCCACCAGTCGGAGTCCTGACATGCCCCCTGACAGGCCGGTTGACCGGGACCGCACAAGCCGCTCCGGTCGCACCAGTCGCACCGCACGCTCCTCTCGCATCGCCGTTGGTCGCATCAACGGCCCGTGGGGGCTGCGCGGCCACGTCAAAGTCACCCCCCTCACCTCGAACCCCGAACGCCTCCAGCCCGGCTCCGTCGTGCTCGTCAAGGGCGAGCCGCGCCGCATCCTCGATGTCGCCAGCCCCAAGGGCTACCCCTGCGTGCTCTTCGACGGCTACGACAATCCCGGCCGCGCCGAGACGCTGAAGGGCACGATGATCGAGGTCGACGAGGCCGACCTCCGCCCCCTCCCCGAGCACGAGTACTACGTCCACGACCTGATCGGCCTGCAGGTCGTCACCACCGAGGGCCGGCGCCTCGGCAGCCTCGAGGACGTCATCCGCACCGGCGCCAACGACGTCTACGTCGTGAAGCAACGCGGCCACAAGGACCGTCTCATCCCCGCCATCGCCGACGTCGTCCTGGAGGTCGATCTTGATGGCGGCGAGATGCGCATCGACCCCTTGCTGGGCCTGCTCGATGACGACTGAGGGGAGCGCCGGCGGGCACCCCAATTGCCGCTCGCGAACGGCCGTTCCTATACTCGATTCAGCGTGGGGCCGTAGCTCAGATGGGAGAGCGCTGCGTTCGCAATGCAGAGGTCGGGGGTTCGACTCCCCCCGGCTCCACCACACTTCCGCCACACAACTCCAACCGAACCTCCACCGGCGCCGGGGCTCGCCC
>JASLOV010000056.1 GCA_030745285.1 Dehalococcoidia bacterium
AGATCGTGCGCAGCGGCGATGCGGACCTCGCCCGACAAATCGAAGAACAGGGCTACGATCCGATTCTCGAATCCATCGCTGTCCCGGAGGGGGCCACACCATGACCCAGGTCAACCCGGCCGCACACGACGTCGTCGGCGACTACGAGTGGGGCTTCCACGACGAGCAGAAGCCGCTCTTCATGGCCGAGCGCGGCCTGAACGAGGGAGTCGTCCGCACTATCTCGCAGCAGAAGGACGAGCCGGAGTGGATGCTCGAGTTCCGCCTCAACGCCCTCCGCACCTTCTACGAGAAGAGCGACCCCACCTGGGCCGGTGACGCGGAGCTGCTCGGCTCGATCGAGTTCGACAACATCCACTACTACGTCAAGCCCACCGACGGCGACGCCGCGGACTGGAACGACGTTCCCGAGTACATCAAGGACACCTTCGACAAGCTCGGCATCCCGGAGGCGGAGCGGCAGTTCCTCGCCGGCGCCGGCGCCCAGTACGACTCGGAAGTCGTCTACCACAACATCCGCGAGGACCTGGCGAAGCAGGGCGTCGTCTTCCTGAGCATGGACCAGGGCCTGGCCGAGTACGAGGACATCGTCAAGGAGTACTTCGGCACAATCATCCCGCCCGGTGACAACCGCTACGCCGCGCTCAACTCCTCCGTCTGGTCCGGCGGCTCCTTCATCTACGTGCCCCCCGGCGTGCACCTGGACGTCCCCCTGCAGGCCTACTTCCGCATCAACACGGAGAACATGGGCCAGTTCGAGCGCACCCTGATCGTCGTCGACGAGGGCGCCTACGTGCACTACGTCGAAGGCTGCACCGCCCCGATCTACAGCTCGGATTCGCTGCATTCCGCCGTGGTCGAGATCGTGGCGAAGAAGGGCGCCCGGGTCCGCTACACGACCATCCAGAACTGGTCGAACAACGTCTACAACCTCGTCACCAAGCGCGCCTACGCCTACGAGGACGCCGTCGTCGAATGGGTCGATGGCAACATCGGCTCCAAGCTCACGATGAAGTACCCCTCCGTCTACCTCATGGGCGAGGGCGCACACGGCGAGATCCTCTCGCTGGCCTTCGCCGGCAACGGCCAGTACCAGGACACCGGCGGCAAGGTCGTCCACGTCGCCCCCAACACCTCGTCGGCGATCGTCGCCAAGTCCGTCTCGCGCGGCACCGGCCGCACCTCATACCGCGGCCTGCTCAAGGTCTACGACGGCGCGGAGCAGTCCACCTCCACCGTGCGCTGCGACGCCCTGTTGCTCGATGAGAACTCGCGCTCTGACACCTACCCGACGATGGAGGTGGACGAGGAGCGCGTCACGATCGGCCACGAGGCCTCGGTCTCCAAGCTCGGCGAGGACCAGCTCTTCTACCTGATGTCCCGCGGCATCTCCGAGGAAGAGGCCGCGAAGATGGTGGTGAATGGCTTCGTTGAACCGATCGTCAAGGAACTGCCGATGGAGTACGCGATCGAACTCAACCGCCTGATCGAGCTGCAGATGGAAGGCTCCGTCGGCTAGCCCGAAGACCGTGACCACCCCAGAGAGACACCAACTCCAGTGACGCAGGCTTCCGTGACACCAGCCGCAGAGACAGGAACCGAGATGGCGACCCCCGCCACCGTCGCCGACGGATACGACGAGGCCTCGGTGGCCGGGGCGTCCGCCGCCCGCGACGAGCCCGATTGGCTGCGCGAGCGACGGGCCGAAGCGGCTCGCGCCTTCGCGGCCATGCCGAACCCGTCGCCGGCCTCGCGGCTCTGGAAGTACACGGACGTGACGGCCTTCGACTTCGCCCTCTTCCCCCCCGCCAGCGCCGCGATCTCGCTCAGCGGTGACGTCCCCGAGGGCTCCTCGGAGTATCCCGGCGCGGTCACCACGCTGAGAGCGGCCGTCGAGCAGTGGCCCGATGTCCCTCGCTCGGACGTCGGCAAGCTCGTCCCCTCGACCGAGGGCAAGTTCGTGGCGGCGAACGCGGCGCTCTGGGACGAGGGCGTCTACATCCATGTCCCCCGGGGCGTGACCTGCGACTCGCCCATCATCGTCGACATCGACGCCACCGCGTTGCCCGAGGCGGCGATCTTCCCCCGGGTGCTCGTGCTCGCCGGCGAGCAGGCGGAAGTCACCATCGTGCTGCGACTGCGCTCCGGCGAGACCCCGCTGCTCGTCTCCGGGGTGATCGAGCTCTACGCCCACGACTCCTCCCGTGTCCGCCTCCTGACCGATGAGCGCTGGGGCGGGCAGACGCAGGACTTCACGACGGTCCGCAGCCTGCTCGGCCGCGACGCCGACGCCCGCATCGCGACCATCGCGCTCGGCGGCCAGCTCATCAAGCAGACTGTCGAGGCCCGGCTCGCCGGCGAGGGCGCGAACTCCGTGATCCACGGCATCGCCCTCGGCGACCTCGACCAGCAGTTCGACTTCGTCACGCTGCAGGATCACGAGGGCCCGCGCACGACCTCGGACGTGGCGATCAAAGCCGCCCTGGCCGGCGCCTCCCGCAACATCTACTACGGCATCACCCGCGTCGAAGAGAGCGCGAAGGGAGCGGAGGCCAACCAGGAGAACCGCAACCTGCTGCTCTCCGCCAACTCCAAGGCCGACTCCGACCCGGTGCTGGAAATCCTCACCTCGGACGTCATCCGCTGCGGGCACGCCGCCGCGGTCGGTCCCGTCGACCAGGAGGCGCTGTTCTATCTCCAGGCACGCGGACTGGACTATCGTGCAGCCTTGAAGCTGCTCGTGCAGGGGTTCTTCCAGAGCGTCGCCGGCGTGATGGGGCTGCCCGAGCTCGAAGAGGAGCTGGCCGAGGCGGTGACCGCGAAGCTCGCCACGGCAGAGCTGTAGCCGGTCGCAGTAGGGTGATAGCGGAGTCGTAGCGCCATGGCGAAAGAACGCGTCGCTGACCTCTCGTTCGTCGGTGAAGGCGAAGTCCGGGTCGTGACCTGCGCGGGCGGACGGCGCTTCGCGCTCAGCAACGTCGATGGCGAGTTCTTCGCCATCGACGACGTCTGCAGCCACGACGAAGGACCGCTGGGCGAAGGCACGCTGGTCCGCGGCCGCATCGTCTGCCCCCGCCACGGCGCATCGTTCGACCCGCAAACCGGCGCGGCGCTGACGTTGCCGGCCGTGCGCGCCGTCGCCACCTACGAGGTCACGGTCGAGGGCGACGACGTCTTCATCGAGTGCGGAGACGAGGCGTGACCGCCTCCAACGGCGGGCTCGACCTGGCGTCGATCCGGCGCGACTTCCCCGTGTTGCGGCGAGAAGTGCACGACGGTGTCCCGCTCGTCTACCTCGACAACGCCGCGACATCGCAGAAGCCGGTGCAGGTGATCGCCGAGATCACCCGCTACTACCGCGACTCCAACGCCAACATCCATCGCGGCGTGCACTCCCTCTCACAGGAAGCCACCGGACAGTACGAGGCGGCGCGCGACAAGGTCGCCGCCTTCATCAACGCACCCTCATCCTCCGAGGTGATCTTCACGAAGAACACCTCGGAGTCGCTCAACCTGGTCGCGCATGCCTGGGGCCGCGCCCACCTGAAGGCAGGCGACGAGGTGGTGCTCTCCGAGATCGAGCACCACTCCAACATCGTGCCCTGGCAGATACTGCGCGACGAACGCGGCATCGTGCTGAAGTTCATCCCCATGCTGCCCGACGGCACGCTCGATCTCGCCGAGGCGAAACGGCTGATCACCGACCGTACCCGCCTGCTGGGCGTCACCCAGATGTCGAACGCCCTCGGCACGATCGTGCCGGTGCATGAGCTGACCGCCCTCGCGCACGAACACGGCGCGCTCGTGCTGATCGACGGCGCCCAGAGCGTGCCCCACATGGCGGTCGATGTGCAGGAGCTGGACGCGGACTTCCTCGCCTTCTCCGGGCACAAGATGCTCGGCCCCACCGGCGTCGGCGTGCTCTGGGGGCGGATGTCGGTGCTGGAGCAGATGCAGCCGTTCCTCGGCGGCGGCGAGATGATCCTGACGGTCACGCTCGATGAGTCGACCTGGAACGAGATCCCGGCGCGGTTCGAGGCGGGCACGCCCAACATCGCCGGCGTCATCGCCTTCGGCGCGGCGATCGACTACCTCGGCCGCCTCGGCATGGACCGCATCCGCGCGCACGAGATCGAACTCGTCGACTACGCGATGGGGCGCATTGGCGACATTCCCGGCATCACTGTCTTCGGTCCGCCCAACCCCCGTCAGCGCGGCGGCGTCGTCTCCTTCGACCTCGAAGGCGTGCATCCACACGATGTCGGGCAGGTGCTGGACAGCCGCGGCGTGGCGGTGCGTACCGGCCACCACTGCGCCCAGCCGGTGATGGCGAAGCTCGATGTCCCCGCCACCGCGCGCGCCTCCTTCTACATCTACAACACGATCGAAGAGGTCGATGCGCTGGCCGAAGCGATCCACGAGGCCTCGCGGTTCTTCGGCAACGGCCATGCCTGACCCCGCTTCCGGGTCGGCGGGCGCATCGGGCACGTCAGGCGCGCCCGATGTCGGTCTCGACGACCTCTACCGTGACATCCTGCTCGACCACTACCGCAGCCCCCGCAACCACGGGCAACTCGACGAGCGCGCGACCCACGGCGCGGATGGCTCGAACCCGCTCTGCGGCGACGAGCTGCGTGTCGAGCTCGCCGTGGAGGACGGCGCCATCGCTGATGTGGCGATCGACGGGCGCGGCTGCTCTATCTCGCAGGCGTCCGCCTCGATGATGTCCGTCTACGTGCGCGAGCGGGGGACGGACGAGGCGCTGAGGGCGGTCGAG
This sequence comes from Dehalococcoidia bacterium, assembly GCA_030745285.1. Taxonomy (GTDB): domain Bacteria; phylum Chloroflexota; class Dehalococcoidia; order UBA2979; family UBA2979; genus SHYR01. The sequence continues at coordinate 4,778 of JASLOV010000056.1, forward strand.
ACCTTTCAGCAGATGATGGTGGCGGGCGAGACGCCCCCCGAGGACTTCGCTGACATCGAGGCGCTGATGGGCGTCGCGAAGTTCCCCGTGCGCGTGAAGTGCGCCTCGCTTGCGTGGAAGACGCTCGAACAGGCACTGACCTCGTCGAACGGCCCGGAGTCGGCCGTTACGACGGACGAAAGGAGCATGGGCGATGACTGACGTGAAGCGCCCCAACGCCGAGGACATCCTCAAGGCGATCCAGGAGGTCGAGGACCCTGAGCTGCGCATGAGCATCGTCGAACTCGGCCTGATCTACGGCGTCGAGATCGACGGCGATGGTCTGGTCAACATCGACATGACGCTCACCAGCCCGGCCTGCCCGGTGGGCCCGATGCTTCAGGGCCAGACCTACCACGTCGTCATGCAGATGGACGGCGTCGAAGACGTCGAGGTCAACCTCGTCTGGGACCCCCCCTGGGACCCGAAGACGATGGCCGCTGAAGACGTCAAGATGATGCTGGGTATCTGGTAGCCGCCCCGGAAGACCGGCCTCGCTTGCCGGCGGCGGCCTGAATTACTCCCTCGCTAGCCTTCGCCCTCTGGCCCCTGCATTGGCGTCACGGCCCGGTGCTTCCTACGATGTTCTGCCGCAGACTCGCGTTGGACCGTCTCGATGCCGCCGCCGCAGCCACCGCAGCCCGCCCGCTATAGCCGCCGAGAGGCGCTGCGCCTCGGCGTCGGCGCCGTCGGCGCCGCGTTCTTCGTCGCCTGTGGCGGCGACGAGTTGCCCGCGCCGCCGAGCGCCCCCCGACTCTCCCTGATCGACCGGTACGCACGCGAGAGCGGCGAGCGTGGCGGGGTGCTTCGCCTGGGCACCGTCCGAGGAATGGGCCGCAGCGAAACGGCCTGGCCCTTCATCTACTCGCCGCTGCTCGGCCTCGACCCCCGATCCAACCTGATGTACGGCGACCTCGCCGCAACGCTCGAGCTGCGTGACCCGCTGACCCTGGCCATCACGCTGCGGCCCGAGCTGCGCTTCCACCCCGACGAGCGGTCGCTGGCGGCCGCCCTCACCTCCGACGACGTGCGCCGCGAGTTCGAGACCCGCGCCGCCGCGGGCGAGTTCGTCTTCAGCGAGGTGGTCGAGCGCGTCGAGACCCCGGACTTCGCCACCCTCGTACTTCACCTGCGTGCCCCCTTCGGGCTGCTGATCGACACGCTCGCGGATGCCCGCGCCGCCGGTATCCGCTCGGAGGCGCGGTCCCCCGTCACGGGCGAGCCGCTGGGCAGCGGCCCCTTCGTCACCGCCCTGCGCGAGCTGGCCGGCGACGCCCTCGGCCGCAACGAGCTCTACCACCACAACGGCTACCCGCTGCTGGACGGTGTCTCGCTGCTCGAGGTCGAAGACGAACTCGCGCTCACCGAAGCGTTCGTGGCCGGTGACATCGACCACCTGGACGGCGTCGTCGAATACGCCCCCGAGGGACAGGTCGTGCTCGAGCGCCCCGGTTTCGGCATGCTCGGCCTCGGGCTCTCACTGCTGGGCGAAAAGGCCGGTCAGCGCGTCCGATTCGTGGCTCCCTTCCAGGATGGGCGCGTACGCCGCGCGCTATCGATGGCGATCGACCGTGTCGATCTGGCCGAACGCTTCGACGGGTCGGTCAGCGGCCCGGTCGGCCCCGCCCACCGGGCGGATGCGCTCCCCGACACCGAACTCGCGGCCGATCCGCTCTACACGCACGACCCCGAGGAGGCCCGCCGTCTGCTCGATGCCGCCGGGGCGTCCGACCTGGCCATCCGCATCCAGACGCCGACCGATGAACGCCCGCGGGCGCTGGCGAAGGCGCTGGAAGAGCAGCTCAACGACGGTGGCTTCGACGCCCTCCTGCTCGTGCAGGAACCGCGCGACTGGGGGCGTGCCTTCGACGCCGGGGACTTCGAGACGACCGTGCTGGACCTGACCGACCTGGCGACCCCGGACCTCGGACTGCGCCTCCATAGCTCGACCGGCATCGATGGCGCCTTCTCGCCGTGGGGCTACTCCAACCCCCGCTACGACTCGGCCGTGCGCGACGCCCTCGGCGAGATCGACCCCTCGTTGCGGGCGGAACGCTCGCGTGCCGCCCAGCGACTGCTGCTCGACGATGTCCCCGCGATGTTCCCGCTCGTCGTCCCGACGGAGCGTGTCTCGCTCAGGCGCGCCCTTGCCGGCTTCGAGTTCGACGCCTACCGCTTCAACGATGGCTGGCTGGCGCCGCGCTGGTCGCTCACCCGGAGCGGCCGTTAGCGTCGGTGGCGGCACTCCGCCAGCTCAGCCGCCAGCGCGGTAGGAGGCGTCCAGCAGCTCGATCACGTGCTGCACGGCCGCCCGGCCCGCCAGCAGCTCGCTGCCGCGAACGCCGTTCTCGAGCTGCAACGTGCAGCCTGGATTCGCCGTCGCGATCACCGTCGCCCCGGTCGACTCGACGTCCGCCATCTTCGCGCCCAGCACCGTGCGCGACATCTCCGGCTGCGCCACCGAGTAGAACCCCGCCGAGCCGCAACAACGATCGGGTGTGGCCATCTCATGCAACCGCAGACCCGGGATCGCCCGCAGAATCTCGCGCGGCGCATCGCGGATGCCCTGCGCGTGGGCCAGGTGGCAGGCGTCCTGCAGCGTCACGTTGATATCGAGCGCGCCGAGCCCGGCGGCGAAGTCCTGCCCGGCCACGAACTCCAGCACATCCCGTACCGACGTCGCGAACCGTTCTGCACGATCCCGCCACTCCACATCGTTGCGCAGCAGCCGGCCGTACTCCTTCATCGCCGCCCCGCAGCCCGCGGCGTTCACGATCACCGCATCGATGCCTGCACCCTCGCCCGCATCGACGCCTGCACCCTCGCCCGCGTCATCGAACGCCGCGATGTTGCGACGGGCGAGGTCGCGTGCTGCCTCCACGTCACCGCCGTGGCTGTGCAACGCCCCGCAACATGCCTGCGCCAGGGGGGCGACGACCTCGAACCCCAGCCGCGCCAGCACACGCACTGTTGCTTCGTGCATCGATGGGTACAGCTCTCCATGCACGCAGCCCGTGAGGAAGGCCACCCGCCCGCGCCGCTGCTCGGGTGCGGTGAGCACGCCGCTACGACGAAAGGGCCGGCCGCTGGGCGCGGGCGCCTGTGCCTCCGCCTCGCGCAGCCGGCCCGGCAGCAGGCGCGCCAGCGGTCCGCGCACCAGCCGCTGCACCCCGCTGCGTCCGTAGAGGCGCAGCAGCGCGAAGGCCGGGCGCAGCACGCGTGGGCGAGCGATCACCTGGCGCAGCGTCAGTGCCCGCATGCTCCACGAGCGCGGCCGTGCACGCACGCCTCGCGCCATCGTCGCCGCCCGTGCGTCCTCCACGATGCGGCCGTAGGGCACGTTCGATGGGCACGCCGTCTCGCAGGCGCGACATTGCAGGCAAAGGTCCAGGTGGGCGAGCAGCCGCCCGCTCGCCTCGGCCCGCCCGTCCAGCGCGGCGCGGATCAGGTGCAGCCGTCCCCGTGGCGACTCCAGCTCCTGGCCGGTGGCGATGTACGTCGGGCAGACCGGCAGGCAGAACCCGCAGTGGATGCAGTTCTGCAGGTCCGGCAGCGCCGGGACATCCGGACCGACGAACGCGCCCGACGTCACGACGGTCCCGCCTCGCACGGTGTCGCGCCGGGCCGGGTCACAGCCCCTCCGCCCAGTGCCCGGGATTGATCGTCCTCGCCACATCGAACTGCTGACGCAGCGCCGCCACCAGTTCGCGCTCTCCCGCGTCGAAGG
>JASLOV010000057.1 GCA_030745285.1 Dehalococcoidia bacterium
CGGGCCGCCCCCGGGGTCCTCCTCGGGCGCCCGGCGCCGCCCACCGCGCCCGCCCTGGGGGCGACGGGCGCGGGCCGGGTCCGGGGCGCCGCACGGCCCGGCGCCTTCAATCCGACGATCCACCCGCTCACGCTCTACCAGGCAGGATTCATCCCTCCCTCGCAGGTCCCGGCCGTCTAGGTAGTCGAGTCTCCCGACTACACCGACCTCGAACGCGTCACCGTCGCCAGCGTGCGCACCGTAACGATCGACGACATCATCGCGCTTGAGGGGCCGCGCACGCCGTCTTCGGCGACGGCGCAGAAGACGTTCCGCCTCGGCACGCTGGTCTTCGGCGACCGCGCGTACACGGAAGCCGACTACACCTTCATCACGCTCGCGCTGAAGTACTTCGAGTCCGACAAGCAGTACGACGGCAACGGGACGCCGCCCTGGAAGGCGGCGACGCTCGGTACCAGCACCGTCACCGCGGCGTTGCCGGCACCGCCGGTCTCCGCGACGGTGGTGACCCCCGGCGCGACACCGGCCCCGGCTACCACGCCCGCCCCGACCGCCACACCGACGACCACTCCGGCAACGACGCCCACCACTCCGTCCTCGGCCGCCGGCACGCCGAAGGTGGCGGTGCCGCCGCCGGGCGGTCGCACCTTCGTGCAGGCGGGCACCACCGACATCGCCGCGCTGATCGCGGCGCAGCTCTTCGAAGTGCTGACGGTCTGGAAGTTCGACTTCGGCACGCAGCGGTACGTCGTCTTCATCGTGGGAGCGCCGTCGTTCGCGAACAGTCTGAGCACGCTGCTCCCGACCGACATTGTCGAGCTGGTCTCGAAGTGATGCTTGGACGTGATGCTTGGACGTGACACCCAGCGCTTGGCCGGTGATGCGGGCGACGAGCCGGGCGGCGGCTACGTGGGGGTTGAGGCGCGCTGTTGGGCCTCGATCAGCAGCCCTTCGGTCTGTTCCCAGCCGATGCAGGCGTCGGTGATCGAGACGCCGTAGCGCAGGGCGGAGCGGTCCACCTGGAGGTCCTGGCGGCCGGCCTCTAGGTGACTCTCCAACATCAGACCGACGATGCCTCGCCGGCCGGCGGCGCGCTGGTCGAGCACGTCGCGGAAGCCGATTTGCTGGCGCGTCTCGTCCTTGCGCGAGTTGCCGTGGCTGCAATCGACCACCAGGTACGGCGGTAGCCCGACATCCCGCAGGCGCGTCAGCGCGGCCTCGACGGAGGCGGCATCGTAGTTCGGCTCGTCCTGGCCACCGCGCAGCACCAGGTGGGCATACGGGTTGCCCGTCGTCGTCACCAGGCTGGCGCGGCCGCCCTGGTCGACGCCGAGGAAGCCGTGCGACGCACGGGCCGCGACGATCGCATCGATCGCCACGGCGGTGTCGCCGTCGGTGCGGTTCTTGATGCCCACCGGCATGCTCAACCCGCTCGCCATTTGGCGGTGCGTCTGGCTCTCCACGGTGCGGGCGCCGATCGCCGCCCACGAGATCAGGTCGGCGAAGTACTGGGGGACGATCGGGTCGAGGAACTCGGTCGCGGCCGGCAGCCCCATCTCGTTGATCTGCACCAGCAGCGCGCGAGCCTCGCGCAGCCCCTCGTCGATCTCGTAGGAGCCGTCCAGCCGCGGGTCATAGACGAGACCCTTCCAGCCGACGGTGGTGCGAGGCTTCTCGAAGTAGACGCGGATCACGACCAGCACCTGCTCCGCGACGCGGTCTGCCAGTTCCCGCAGCCGGCCGGCGTACTCGAGCGTCGCCTCGCCGTCGTGGACCGAGCACGGCCCGGTGATTACCACCAACCGGCTGTCCTCGCCTGCGAGAATCGACTCCAGCTCCGACCGCCCGCGCAGGACCGTGCTGCGTGCGGCCTCGGAGGAGGGCAGCGCGTCGCCCAGCTCCTGCGGTGTTGGCAAAGGGCGCGTCAACTGGACGCGGACGTCGCTGGTCGAACCGTCAGTCATTGCTACCCGTCAGTCGTTCCCGCCAGCTCGGCACCGCCTCGCTCGCCCGCCACGGGCGTTGGTCACCTCGGGCCGCTACGGCCAGCTTCGTCATCAACTCTGACAGCAAAGGCTGCTGATTGACAGTGGCGGCAGCTCGTCGCGAGGCCCGCGCGGCAATGGGGACCGACGGGGATGCACACCGCGGGCGCACCCTCGCTATGATGGCGGCCGTGGCGAGTGAAGAGGCACGGGCGATGCTGCGCGACGCGATGGCGCTCCATTCCGCTGACGACATCGACGGCGCGCTCGCCGTCGCCGGCCGCGCCGTGACCGCCGATCCCGCCTACGCCGACGCCCACGCGTACATCGGCAACACGCTCGTCACCCGTCGCCGGCGCTTCGCGGACGGGCTGGCGGCGCTGGAACAAGCGGCGACGCTCCAACCGGACGACGCGGCCGTGCTCTACACGCTGGGCTGGTGCCGCGAGTTCGTTGCGCACGCGCTGGAGCGGCCGCGCGGCCCCCACCAGGCCGTCGACGCCGACGCTCCTTCGCTCTACGACGCCGCTCGCGAAGCGCTGCTCGGCGCGCTCGCGCTCGACCCGGAGCCCGGGCTGCGTGCCGACATCAGGGACATGCTCGACGTCGTGGCGGCGGCCACCGGCGAGCCGTGGGAAGACGCCTGATGCCGCACCTGGAGCTCGATGGCGGCTTCCAGCTGCACTACGAGACGCGCGGCTCCGGACCGGCCGTGATGTTCGCCCACGGCGCCGGCGGCAACGGGCTGGTGTGGTGGCAGCAGGTGCCCGCCTTCAGCGAGCGGTTCACCACCATCACCTTCGACCACCGTGCCTTCGGGCGCTCTCCCGATATCGACGACGGCCCGGGCCGCGTCGCCTTCGGCACCGACACCTTCGCGCTGATCGAGCACCTCGGACTGGAGCGAGTTCACTTCATCGCCCACTCGATGGGCGGCCGCACGGCGGCCGGCCTGCTGCGCCGCTGCCCGGACCGTATCGCTTCGATCGTCTTTTCCGGTACGAACGGCGGCACCGTCGACGACTACGCCCGCACCCGCAAGACGGAGCTGGAGAAGGAGGGCTTCTTCGACGGCTCGCTGCTGCGCCGGGCGATGGCGGAGGACTACTACGACGACTCCCCGGAGTTCGCGTTCCTCTACCGCCAGCTGCGCGGCATCAACCCGTCGCGCCCGAAGGATTTCCTGGCCCCAACGCGGCGCATGATGAATTACCGCGGCACGATGGCCGGCGTCCTGGTCGACTCCGGCCTGCCGATCCTGTGGATCGTGGGCGAACATGACCGCGTCGTCGCGCCGGAACTGATCCGCCGCTCACACGAGCTCACCCCGGGCTCACAATTCCACCTCGTGCCCGACGCCGGGCACTCCTCGTACTTCGAACGCCCCGCGGAGTGGAACGACGCCGTCGGCGCGTTCATCGACGGCGTCGAAGCGGCCGGCTAGCGCGCTCCGGGCCTCTCCGGGCCTCCCCGGGGAGCTGCGCGGCCCGGCTGGGTGTCGATCTATCGAACTTGATGCATCGTGACGCCAGTGTCTGGATCGGATGGTGGTGCGCCCGGAAGGCCGTACCTCTGCCCGGTACCTTGGAATACGCCTCAAGAACGGCGTGGCGAAGCTGTCAATCGTGCGTGGTAATGATACCGGCGGTACTCTCAGTCACAGATCGATGATACGCGACACCATTTCTAGCGTAGCGAGTTCGCGCCTATTCGCCTCACTCTTTCCGGAGTTGACGCTTACGGCAGCTGCAAGAAGAGGTGGTCTTGTCCCTCAATTCCTCGCTGGCACAGCCGGACGATGAACCAGGCGAACTGGCCGCCGCGCTCCGGTCGGCGGGCGGGTGCGTCTTCATCGACCTCGCCGGCGCCATCCTGGTTGCCAGTCAGGGGACGCTCGACCTGCTGGGCTACGCCGGGCCGGAGCTGACCGGCCGCCGCCTCGCCTCCTTCGTCCCCGCCCCGCATCGAGACGGCATCTCCGTCCAGGTGGCGCAGGTGCTGCGTCGCCGGACCGGGGTCCACGAGACGGAGGTGCCGTTCGTGCGCCGGGACCGCACCGGCATCGACGTGCGCCTGCGCGTCGCCGCGGTCGAGGCGGAGGGTGAACTGCTCTGCGCCGTCACCCTGATCGACCAGGTGGAGACAGCGGGGACGACGGGAGGAGCTGGACCGCATGCCGTCGTCACTCCCCGTCAGCGGCAGGTGCTGGAACGGCTGCTGGACGGCGTGACGGTGCAGGACATCGCCGGCAGCCTGGGCATCTCCGTGAACACCGCCCGCATGCATATCAAGAAACATGCACAGCTCCACGGAGACGCGCACGCTCTATGGCCTGGCAATCTGGGCGATCAGCCACGGCGACTGTTGCTGCAAACAGTAGCCGCCCGCGCCGCCCGCACGTGACGCGACGGCGGCGGACCTAGCCGGCTCGCTCGTTGACCTCGCCGGCCAGCGCCACGTCTCGCTCGGTCACCCCGTCCGAGTCGTGACTCCAGAGCGCCACTTCCACCCGGTTGTAGGTGTTCGTCAGGGTCGGGTGATGGTCTGCCCGCTCGGCCAGCAGGCCGACCCGGGCGATGAAGCCCAGTGCCTCCACGAAGTCGCGAAACTGGAACTCGCGAACGATTTCCTTGTCGCGGCGACTCCAGCCCTCCAGCCCCTCGAGCGCGCGACCGATCTCTTGATCAGACAGCTTCGGCGTGGCCCCCCTTGGTCAGCACCCTGGCCATTGCCAGGGTGGGAAGATCGTAGAAGGGCCGCCGAGGCGATCGCAATCACGACGAGACTCAACCCAGCGTGGCGCTGCCCGAGACTTGCCGCGCCGCTCCCCGAACCGGACACTACCGGCGATACCCCGGTCACCGGCGGGTCACCGGCGGGACAGCGAGGAGACCACCATGCCCGGCATTCTCGAGACGTTCGAGGCCAAGCACGCGCTGTCAGGGCGCCTGGCCGCGCGAGCGAGCGAGACCTTCCCATCCGGTGTCACCCACGACGCCCGCGCATTCGCGCCCTGGCCGGTCTACGTCGATCGCGCGCAGGGACCGCGCAAGTGGGACGTCGACGGCAACGAGTACGTCGACTACATCGGCGGGCACGGCGCGCTGCTGCTGGGGCACAACCGCCCGGAGGTCGTCGAGGCGATCCAGGCGGCGCTGGCGCGCGGCACACACTTCGGCTCCTCGCACGATATCGAGGTCGAATGGGGGCAACAGGTACTGAATATGGTGCCCTGCGGCGAACGTGTGCGGTTCACGTCGTCCGGCACGGAGGCGACGATGATGGCGCTGCGGCTGGCGCGCGCCTACACCGGCCGGGAGCGCGTGATCAAGCTGGAAGAGCACTTCCACGGCTGGCACGACATCGTGGTCGGGCGGCTGCGGGACGACCAGGCGCAGCCCTACTCCCCGGGCGTGCCGGAAGGCTTCTACGACTCGCTGACGATCGTGCCCGCCGGCGATGTGGAGGCGCTTAGGGCGGCGCTTGCCCCGCGCGACGTGGCGGCGGTGATCCTCGAGCCGACGGGGGCGCACTTCGGCACCCATCCGCTGGCACCCTCCTACCTCCATACCGCGCGGGCGGCGACGGAGGAGACCGGCACGATCTTTGTGATGGACGAGGTGATCACCGGGTTCCGCATGGCGCCGGGCGGGGCGCAGGAGCGCTACGGCGTGAACGCGGACCTCTCCACCCACGCCAAGATCGTGGCCGGCGGGTTGCCCGGC
>JASLOV010000058.1 GCA_030745285.1 Dehalococcoidia bacterium
AGATGGTGATGCCGGGCGACAACGTCACGATCAACATCGAACTGATCACCCCCGTCGCCGTCGAAGACGGTCTGCGCTTCGCCATCCGCGAGGGCGGCCGCACCGTCGGCGCCGGCGTCGTCACGGGCATCTCCGAGTAACCGGGAAGCAGACGGAAAGGCAGGAGCACGATGGCAAAGGGCGACCGACAATTCATCACGCTCGCGTGCCCCGACTGCCGCGAACGGACCTACACTACGAAGAAGAATCGGCGCAACGACGCCGACCGCATTGAGTTGCGGAAGTATTGCCCGCGGTGCCGCGCCCACAAGATGCACCGCGAGACGCGCTGAGTCGCGAAGGGATCCGCCGAGATGGGTCGCGCGGCACGTAGAGCGCAGGAACGAGCAGAGCGCCGGCAACGCCGGCAGCAGGAGGCGCCTCGCCGCCCCGTGGTCTCGGCGCGGGCGGCGACGGAAGTCGCCACCCGCGGCTCATTCTTCAAGCCGCGCTGGATCGTCGACATCATCAGTGAGTTGCGACGGGTCACGTGGCCTACCCGCCAGGAGACAGCGCACCTCACACTGGTGGTGATCATCGTCGCCATCCTCTTCGGCATCGTGCTCGGCAGCGCCGACCTCGGATTCAGCTGGTTGATCGAACACACCATCCTCAGGTAGACGACCCGGACAACCCGCCGCGTCTCGCCGCCCAGCGTGACGGCGTGACGGGAAGGAGAACTCCACTGACAAATCTCACCGCCGACGAAGCCGAGCAGACCACCACGTCCGGTGCGCCGGTCGACGCCGCCGCCAACGAGCCGGGCGAGGAGACGGCGACCGTCGGGGTCGACGTCACTGAAGCTGGGGCCGTTGAGGGCTCCGAAGCGGAGGTCGACGACGGCCGCGCCTGGTACATCATCCAGACCTACTCCGGCTACGAGAACAAGGTGAAGACCAACCTGGAGCAGCGCACACGCTCCATGGACATGGGCGACCGCATCTTCCAGGTCGTGATCCCGATCGAAGAGGAGATCGAGATCCACCAGGGCCAGCGCCGCACGGTGCAGAAGAAGATGTTCCCAGGCTACGTGCTGGTGCAGATGGTGATGAGCGACGACTCCTGGTACGTCGTTCGCAACACGCCGGGCGTCACCGGCTTTGCCGGCAGCACCGCGGAAGACCGCTCCAAGCCGACCCCGCTGGGCGACGAAGAGATGAACCGCATCCTGCGCCAGATGCAGACATCGCAGCCTCGCATCAACATCGGCTTCAAGGTCGGTGAGACCGTGCGCGTGACGGACGGTCCCTTCGCCGAGTTTCTGGGCACCGTGGACGAGATCAACCTGGACAAGGGCAAGGTTCGCGTGCTCGTCACGATGTTCGGGCGCGAAACCACCATCGAGATGGACTTCCTGCAGGTCGAGAAGCAGTAGCGCGCTGCCGGCGGCTACGGACGGAAAGATACAGCGGCGGCGCGCACGCGGCCCGCACGAAGGGTGATGAGGGACGATGGCCAAGAAAGTACGAGCAGTGCTGACGCTGCAGATCGCGGCGGGGCAGGCCAATCCGGCCCCCCCGGTCGGCACGGCGCTCGGCCCGCACGGCATCAACATCATGGACTTCTGCAAGTCCTACAACGAACGAACGAACCAGCAGGCCGGCCAGATCATCCCCGCGCTGATCACGATCTTCGAGGACCGCTCCTTCGCCTTCGTGCTCAAGACCCCGCCCGCCTCCGACCTGCTGCGCAAGGCCGCGGGCGTCGAACTGGGCTCCTCCGGGCTGGACAAGGGCCAGTCGCCCACCGCGCCCGGCGGCCAGGAGCTGCAGTTCGGACCGGTCGGCTCCGTCACCTCAGCACAGGTTCGCGAGATCGCTGAGATCAAGCTGCCGGACCTCAACACCAACGACGTCGACCAGGCGATGAAGATCATCGAGGGCACCGCGCGCTCGATGGGGATCGAGGTCAACTAGCGATGCCAAAGACCGGCAAACGCGTCACCGCGCTACGCGAAAAGGTCGACAACGATCGCCTCTACGAACCGGCCGAGGCCGTCGCGCTGGTGCGCGAGACCGCGACCGCGAAGTTCGATGAGACCGTCGAACTGCACATCAACACCGGCCTGGACGGGCGCCACGCCGACCAGCAGATCCGCGGCTCCGTCGTCATGCCCCACGGCCTCGGCCGCTCCATGCGCGTCGCCGTCTTCGCCGAAGGCGAGGCGGCCGCACTGGCGACCGAAGCTGGCGCGGACATCGTCGGCGGCGACGACCTGGTCGAACTCGTCGAGGGCGGCGAGACCGGCTTCGACATCGTGCTGGCCCAGCGCGAACTGATGGGCAAGGTCGGCAAGCTCGGCCGCGTGCTCGGCCCGCGAGGGCTGATGCCCAACCCGCGCGCCAATACCGTGCTGGAGACGGCCGACATCGCCCGCGCCGTGAACGAGGCGAAGGCCGGTCGGGTCGAGTTCCGCCTGGACCGCACCAACCTCGTGCACTGCCCGATCGGTAAGGTCTCGTTCTCGGAGGAGGCGCTGATCGACAACCTCAGCACACTCGTCGACGAGATCGTCAAGGCAAAGCCGGACGGCGCGAAGGGCCAGTACTTCCGCGCCGCCACGCTGAGCTCCACGATGGGCGCAGGCATCGGGCTCGACGTCATGCCGTTGCTCGCGCTCGCCGGACAGTCGTAGCCGCCGCGCCACCTCCGTGCCCGGGACCAGGGATGTCTACTTCAAGAAGACCGTCCCCTTCGACCTCGACGGTCAGCACTTCGAGTTCGACGTCTCGCAGATGCTGTTCTCGTCGTACCAGGTCGACACGGGCACCTCGCTGCTGCTTCGCGCGATCACGGCAGCCGAGGCCGCGGGCCGCGACGAGCCACGCAGTATCCTCGACCTCGGCTGCGGCTACGGGCCGCTCGGGGTTGTGCTCGCCCGCCGTCATCCGGGGGCGCACGTCACGCTCGTCGACGCCGACCTGCTCGCCGTCCGCTACGCCCGCCGCAACTGCGCGCTGAACGGCGTCGAGGCCACCACCGAGGTGACCGGGAGCGTCGGGCTCGATGGCGCACCGGCGGGCCCGTACGACCTCATCGTCTCCAACGTTCCGGCCAAGATCGGCGACGCGGCGATCGAGCAGGACTTCCTGCTCGGCCCGCTCGGCCAGCTCTCGGAGCACGGCGAGTACTGGTTCGTCGTCGTCAGTGCGCTCAACCGCTTGATTCCCGGGCTCGGCCGAACGCACGAGCTCGACCTCAAGCAGATGGGCAAGCGATCCGGGCACAGCATCTACCGGCTGCGGCGCCGCTGAGCGAATTCATCGCTCCCGCTCGTAGCTTCAGCGCGAGCGAGCGGTTAGGCTGGATCCACTGATTCTGCACAGTTCGAGGGCGACCACGGGTCGTGCAGCGCCGGAGACCGCGGGTCCCTCCCGACCGAGGGGTAATGGCCAGAACGGCCGCCCGTGCAGGCGAGGCTGCAAGACGGCGGCGTGCGCATTCGCACCGCCCGACGTTCGCGCCCTCCCGCCCGGCGGAGAGGGCGTTTTCGATCCCGGCCGCAGGCCGGCGACGATCGCGCCGAGCCCCGGGCCCGAGTACGAAGGAGCGCACGTGCCCACCGAACGAAAGATCCGACTGGTCGAGGAAATCAAGGAGCTGATCAGCGGCGCCGAGATCGCGATCGCGGCCTCGTACCAAGGCATCAGCGTCGCGGAGCAGACCGAACTGCGCACCGCAATGCGGGAAGCGGGCGTTCGTTTCCGCGTCGTCAAGAACACGCTGCTGCTGCGCGCGGCCGACGACGCCGGGCTGGAGGTCTACAGGGAACTCGCGGACGGCCCGACCGCGCTCGTGGTCAGCAACGACGACCCGGTTACCCCGGCGCGCGTGCTCGCCACGTACATCCGCGAGAACCGCAACACCACCGTCGCGATTCGCAACGCGGTGCTCAGCGGCGAACTCGTCGATGCCGCCTACGTCGAAGACCTGGCAACGGTGCCGCCGCGCGACGAACTGATCGCGCGCATCGCCGGCGGGCTCGTCGGACAGATCACGCAGTTCGCCGGCCTGATCCAGGCCACGACACGCGAGTTCGCGGGCCTGATCGAGGCTCGCGCCAACCAGCTCGAGGCAGAGGGCGGCGGCGCCTGACCGGATAGAAGCGACCGGCGAAACAACCGAGCGACCGTGCAACCAGGCAACCAGGCAACCAGCAGCAACCAGACAGACGAACAGGCAACAAGGAGGCAACCAGTGGCCACGAAGATTGAAGAAGCGCTCGACATCATCAAGGGCATGACGATCCTTGAACTGCGCGACCTCAACACGGCGATCGAGGACGAGTTCGGCGTTACCGCGGCGGCGCCCGTCGCGATGGCCGCGCCGGCGGCCGGCGACGGCGCCCCGGCGGCCGAAGATCAGACCGAGTTCGACGTGACGCTCAGCGACTTCGGCGCAAACAAGATCAACGTCATCAAGGCGGTGCGCGAGCTGACCTCGCTCGGGCTGAAGGAAGCGAAGGACCTCGTGGAGTCCGCGCCCGTGGCCGTCAAGGAGGCCGTCAGCAAGGACGACGCGGAAGCCGCCAAGGAGAAGCTCTCCGAGGCCGGCGCCACCGTCGAGGTGAAGTAGCGCCGCTCCGACTGAACGCCCCCGGCGGCGAACCTGCGGCCGGGCTGGCTCACCGGCGGCGCACGCAGCGGCTCGTGTTAGGCTCGGCTCGTGGAATGCTTCCGTTGCGATCGGGAAGCGACTGCGGAGTGCCCGCGCTGCGGGGCGCTGTACTGTGATGACCACGGCGACGCGCTCTGCGAACGCTGCCAGGACCCCGCCCTCGCGCTCCCGTCGTACCGCATCTACCGCGGCTCGCTGCTCGCCTTGCTCGGCGGCACCGTCTTCGCCGTCTGGCTGCTCGTGCGCCCACCGGCCACCATCGACGGAGACAGCCCGGTGCCACCGGCACTGGCCGGCGTGATCCCCACGGCGACCGCGACCATCACCCCGACACCGGCAAGCGCGTCGACCACGACCCCGGCCGCGGCCACGACGGAGACATCGACTCCCACGCCAAGCCCGACGCCGGACCCCACCGCCGCTCCAGCCAACCCCGACTTCCGGGAACATACGGTGAGTGAGGGCGACACGCTCTTCTCGATCGCGTTGCAGTACGTCCCGCGCGACAAGGACGTGCTGGACTTCGTCGAAGAGATCGCCGCCTACAACGAGCTGACGGACGCGAACGCAATCACGCTCGGCACCGTGCTGAAGATTCCGACCGAATGAACCCAACGCTTCTCGAAGAGCGCAGCGACCATCGTGCGGTGCTGATCCGCAAGGCGGCGATTCACGTCCCCGCCGCCATCGGCGCCTTCATCGTCAGCGCTCTGCTGTTCGTCAGCCTGCTGCAGGGCAACCTCGGCGTGCTGATTGGCCTCACGATCATGGGCCTCGTGAGCTTCGCCGTCGGGTTCGAGGCCAGCGCCGCGATGCGCGACCTCAGGAAGGAGCCCACGACGACCCGCGGCGAGGCGCTGCGGGTGTGGTCGAAGGGACGGTTCCTCTTCCTCGGCAGGGTCTACTACGTCCTAGTCAGCGGGCGGGTCTTCGAGCTGAGCCGCGAGGCCTACGGCAGCATCGAGTACGGCGACAACCTGGAGATCGTGCACTGGCCGCACACCAACGTCGTCGTCACGCTCCATCTGGTCGAGGCGCCCCCCGAGAGCGCCCCCGGTACGGCCCGCGATCGATGACTTCCCCTTCACAGAGCGACTCGCAACGGCGATGAGTGACGACGCAGCGGGCGCAGGCGGCAGCTATCGTGCCCGCGTCAGTGAACTGCCCGCCAACGAGCGCCCACGCGAACGCCTGGAACGTCTCGGCGCGGGGGCGCTCACGACCGCGGAGCTGCTGGCGATCCTGCTGCGCACCGGCACCTCCCGCGAAGACGTGCTGCAGGTTGCCGCTCGGCTGCTGAGCGAGCACGGCGGCCTGCGCGGCATCGCCAGCGCAGACGTCGCCACGCTCTCCGGCAGCCACGGCCTCGGCGGGGCCAAGGCGACCACCATCAGCGCCGCCTTCGAGCTGGGGCGCCGGCTGGCGCTGCAGGGTGACGACGCCCGCCCGACGGTCACGACACCGCAGGATATCGCCCACCTGCTGCAGGCGGAGATGGAGCTGCTCCAGCAGGAGGAGCTCCGCCTGCTCGTGCTCGACCGCAAGCATCACGTGCTGGCCGCGCCAACCCTCTACCGCGGCTCCGTCAGCTCCGCGCCGGCTCGCATCGCGGAGCTGTTCCGCGACGCCGTTCGCCGCAATGGCAGCGCTGTCGCCGTCGCCCACAACCACCCCAGCGGCGACCCCACCCCCAGCCCGGACGACATCGACATGACCGAGGCGATGCTGCGGGCGGGGGCGCTACTGGAGATCGAGGTGCTCGACCACGTCGTCTTCGGCCACGGCCGTTACATCTCCATGCGCGAACGCGGGCTGGGCTTCGACCGGGAGTCAGACTGAGGATGCGACCCAGCTGAGGGCCCGGCTGAGGGGCCCTCTGCTAGACTTCTAGGGCGCCGGGTGGGTGGCGCGCAGGGCTTCTATGCACGTGCTCGACCTCGTGATCGTCGCGGTCATCGCCTGGTTCACCTTCTCCGCCTTCTCGCGCGGCCTGATCCACGAGGTGGTGACCGCCATCGCGATCTTCGGCGGCGCCGTGATCGCCGGGCAGTTCTACGCCGACCTCTCGGAGAACATCGAGTTCCTCACGGACGACGGCACCGTCCGCAACTTCGCATCGTTCATCGCGATCTTTGTCGGCATCATCGTGCTCGGCCAGGTGGCGGCGATGCTGCTGCGGCGGTTCGCCGCGATGCTGCTGCTCGGCCCCTTCGACCATCTCGGAGGCGCGGCGTTCGGGTTCCTCAAGGGCGTGCTGATCGTGGAGGTGATGCTGATCGTGATCACGGCCTACCCGCTCAGCGCCAGCCTCGAAGAGGCCGTCGACGACTCCACGCTGGCCCCGGTCTTCCTCGATGGCGTACCCGTGATGCTGCAACTCTTACCGGACGAATTCAGCGAAGCCGTCGACGAACTCGGCAGCGTCGCCGCCGGGACAGTGCCCTCGTCCTCATAACGAATCCGTTACACTCTGCCGCAACGTACGTCGATCGCAACCTACGTGGACGTCGAGGGGGCTGGGTGTCCATCGACCGCAGCGCGCTGGTGCTGAACCAGAACTACGAACCGCTCAATGTCTGCTCGGTTCGGCGCGCCTTCGTGCTGGTCGACCGTGGCAAGGCTGAGCTGGTCGAGGACGGCGACGACCACATTCGCGGCGTCGGGCGTTCCTTCCGCCTGCCGTCGGTGATCCGGCTGCGCCGCTACGTGCGCCGCCCCCAGCCTCGACTGCGCCTGACACGCCGCGAGGTGTTCGCACGCGACCATCAGCGCTGCCAATACTGCGGCAAGCAGCAGTCCGACCTCACCCTCGACCACATTGAGCCGCGACACCGCGGCGGCCGCCACGCGTGGGAGAACCTCGTCACCGCCTGCCGTCGCTGCAACCACCGCAAGGCCGGTCGCACGCCGAAGGAGGCGGGGATGAAGCTAATGTCTCGCCCGGTGCGTCCGCGCGCTACGCCCGGCGCGATGTTCGGACACTATCTTCAACGCTACCGAGAGTGGCACCCGTTCCTGATCGCCTGGCTCGACCGCTCGAGCAGCGCCCGCCTTGGCTCTGAGTCGGCGTCCTAGCGACTGAGGGGTCGCCCGGGCCGCCGGGCCAACGTCGGACCCTCTAGTGAACCTCACCCGAGCGGCGGTCTTCGATCAGCGCCACGTCGTGCATCGCCAGCTCATTGCGTGCGGCCACCAGCGACTGCAGGCACGCACCCGGCGTGCCCCAGCCGGTCTTGCGGATCATCTGCAGCACGCCCTCGCCGTTCTCGGCGGCTGCCGGCAGCTGCTCGCGGAACGTCTTCTTCAGCCCTTCCCACATCTCGGGGGGATGCTGGATGGCAAAGCGAGCGTATTGCAGGGCCATCAGCTTGTTGCCGCCGGTGCCGAGCCCGTTCCACTCCGGCGGCGCGTCGCGCAGCATGTCCTTCAGGCCGGCATGTCGCTGCTCGGTCTCCCACTCTTGATCGAGCGCCAGCGGCTCCAGCTGCATCTCCGCCTCCGCGGACAGGACCAGCTCACGCAGACCCTGGCGCAGCATGGCTGCTTCCTCCGGCTGCTCGCCGTCCGGCCGCAGCAGCACGGGGTAGCGCTCCAGCCGCTGCCGCACGCGCTGGAGCGCAACGCCGAGAACGTGCGGCAGGGCGTGCGTCGGCACCCCCTCGTGCACCGTCACCGTCACCACGCCGTCCGACCAGGCGACATTCGAGAGCGCCGCCTGCTCGCTGGCCTCGACGCGTAGCTCGCGCTCCGCCTCGACGCGTAGCCGAGTCTCAAGCTCCTCGTAGAGCTTGTCCAGCGCATCGCCGATCTCTCGCCCTGCGACCTTCATCTGCCGCTCCTTGCTCGCCGCCCACTGTACCGTGAGCGACCGCTGTGAGCCGTGCTCGCCCATGCGATGCCCGGGTGTGAACGGCCCGGGCGAGCGCCGTTCACGCGAAGAGGGGCTGGCAGGTGAGGCAGTAGTTCGTCTCACGACCGCTGCGCACCTGCGCCTTGACGGCGGAGCCGCAACGCGGGCACGGCTCGCCCTCCTGCCGGTGCACGCGCAGATGGTCCCGCCACTCCTCGTTGCGCTGGTAGAGCCGCTCGCTCACCTGCGCCTCGAGCAGGGGCCGCGCCCAGTCGAAGGTGGCGTGCATGGCGCGATAGAGCTCGCGCCGGTCGTCGTCATCGAGCGTGCTGCCGGTGCGATGGGGGTGCAGCTTCGCCTCCCAGAGGATCTCGTCCGAGTACGCGTTGCCGATGCCGGCCATGAACTTCTGGTTCGTCAGCGTGTTCTTGATCATGCCCCGCCGGCGGCGCAGTTGCGCGACGAAGGTCTCCTCGTCAATCTCCAGCGCGTCCGGCCCGAGGTCGGCGAACCCGGGCACCGAGTCGACTTCGCCGCTCGGCACGACGTACCACCGCCCCATCTTCCGCTGGTCCGAGTAGCGCAGCTCGTTCCCGCCGGCGAAGACGATCGTGATGGCCGTCGCGGGACGGCGGCGCTCGGAGGGGTCCGCCCACGTGAACCGCCCGGTCAGCATCGGGTTCACCACCATCGCGATGTCACCGTCCCATTCGAAGATCAGGAACTTTCCGTAGCGGTGTACCGATTCGAAGCGGTGGCCGGCGATGCGGTCGAGACCGTCCTCGCTGCGCACCAGCCACGGGAAGCGCAGCTCTGTCTCTGCGACGGCGAGCCCGGCCAGGTGCTGGTTCATGAACCCACAGATCGCCTCGAGGTCGGGTATCTCAGGCATCCGTCGATTCCCAGCGGGGGTAGGAGCCGAGCACCCGCAGCCACAGCGTCCCCTCCTCCAGCGCACGCAACGCGTCGGCTACGGCCGGCTCGCTGCGGTGGCCCTCGAAGTCGATGAAGAAGATGTACGTCCCCAGTTGCCGGCGGGTCGGACGCGACTCGATGCGGGTCATGTTCAGCGATCGTCGGGAGAGGCTGCCGAGCACATCGACCAGCGAGCCCGGCCGGTCGTGGTAGGTCGTGAAGGCGATGGACGTGCGGTCGTTGCCCGTCGCTTCGCCGTCAGCCTTTGCCAGCACGAGGAATCGCGTCTCGTTGCCCGGCTCATCGGCGATGTCGTCTGCGTAGACCGTCGCATTGAGCAACCCCGCCGCGGCGGCGCTGCCGACGGCGACGGCGCCCGGTTCCGACATTGCGGCTTCGATCGCGGCTGCTGTCGAGAGCGCCGCCACCGGCCGGGCGTCCGGCGTCAGCTCTCGCAGCCGCTCGCGACACTGCGCCAGCGCCTGCGGGTGCGAGTGGACGGAGGTGGCCGTCGCAGGGTCGATGCCGGGCGCACCAACGAGCGCATGACGGATCGACAGCACCACCTCCCCGCAGACGGCCAGCGAAAAGTCCTCCTGCGCGAGGTGATCGAGGTTTTCCGTCACTCCCCCCTCGACGGAGTTCTCGATCGCGACGACGGCGGC
>JASLOV010000059.1 GCA_030745285.1 Dehalococcoidia bacterium
CTGGCCTCCGGCAGGCCGAGATGCTGACGCTCAAGTGGGACGACGTTGACATCGAGACCGCTGAGGTGCGAGTGCGCGGCACGAAGACCCAGAACAGCCGGCGCACGATCGAGCTCTCCAGTACGACGGTCGCGCAACTCCGCTCACACCGCCAGGCGCAACGCCAACACCGTCTGCGTCTCGGTCCGGCATGGCACGAGCACGGGCTGGTGTTTCCATCTTCTATCGGGACGCCCTGGCTCCGGCGACCCTTCTACCGCGACTACAAGATGGTCGTCGCGATCTCCGGCGTCGATGATCCGGCGAGCGTGAAGTGGCACACACTGCGCCACACCGCGGCGACGCTCTGGATCAAGGGCAGCGTGGACATCTACACGGTGAGCCGGCGGCTCGGGCACGCGTCCGCTGCGTTCACGATGGACGTCTACGGGCACCTGCTGAAAGGCCAGCAGCAGCACGCGGCCGGGGTCTTGGACCACCTGCTCGCGTGAGACTAGAGTCCCTCGTAGCCGACGTCGTCACTGAAATCTGGCCCATAGTCCGCGGCCATCTCGGCGGCCATCTCCAGCTCCGCGTCTCTCGCGTCCCAGACGCCAGCCAGCCACGGGTGAATTCCGCGGAACACACGACGGAGCTGCCTTAGGTCGAGCTCTAGGCGCTCGGCGCCGGGAGGCAGACCTTCGTCTGGGTAGCGGAACACCATCGACTTCTCGTCCAGTTCGTCGAGCAGCTGAATGTTCAGCTCGATGGTGTCGTAGGCTTCGTCCTGCCAGCCGAAGTGGCGCTCCATGTAGTCACGAACCTGCTTCCAGAGCGGCATCAAGAAGTGACCGCGGCGCGGCCCCACCTCCCCGTCGTAGTCTTCGCCCACCTTCTGCACGGCCTTGAGCTGGAGCTCAAGCGCATGACGGTACAGATAGAGCGCAGGCGCGATCACGGACATCGGGTCGCTGCGACCCTCGCGGTCCCCGAGTGCTGTGGTGACGAGAATGTCGGCGCTGTCGAAGAACGACTGAGCGAGCATCGACCAGTCGTTCTTCCAGGCAAGGGACGCGACCTCAGCCCAATCGGATTCCTCGCTGGCGTGCAGGAACGTTTCATCGGTACGCAGCTGCGGGAATTCTTCGTCGTGATCCACGAATGGCCCCAACATGGCCCCAACTGATCACTCGCCTGATCACTGAGAGCGGCCCGTTCGGGCCGCTCTCAGACTCATCTCAGTTGGTGCCGCATAGGGGATTCGAACCCCTGATCTCCGCCTTGAGAGGGCGGTGTCCTGGGCCACTAGACGAATGCGGCACCGCGGTCACCACCGTACCAAGCGTCGTGTACGAGCCTCAAGTCTGGGGCTTCCCCGGGTTTCCCGCGAAATTCCACTCCCCTGCAGGCTCCAGGCGGGACTTGCGGGCCGTGACGGCTCGCTCGCGCCCTTGCCCCACGCCGTCCTGCTCACTAGCGTGGCGTCGGAGGCCGCGCGATGCGAATCTCGCTCACTGACCGATCGCTCTTCCTGAGCAAGACGCTGATCGTCTTCGCCGTCTCGTTCGCGCTGATCCCGCTAATTGGGCTCAAGCACGACCTGCCGGCACTGCTCTACGCTGCGGCACTGGTCCTGCTCCACGTCTTCGTGCTTGCCATCTACCTCTACCGCGTGCGAGTGCGCGAACTCGACCCGAACGTCCGCTCGCTGGCGGTGCGCGTACTGGCGCTGGTCGTCGTCGGCTACCTGCTCTTCGCCGTCTCGAGCTTCGAGGAGGGCGCTTCGCAGTCGACGCTGGCGTGGGAGATGCTGGCGCTCTCCCTGCTCCATACCGTCGTGCTGCTGCTGCTGATGGCGCGCGTCACGTTCGGTCAGCCCGTCCCCGCCACGCCGCCCCCCGTCGAGCCGCCATCGCGCAACTGAGGGGCTCGGGCCGCTGTCTGCCCTCGACCCGTTCGCCACCTCGATGCGATGCGCTAGCATGCCGGCACGAGGCCGCACAATGCGCCACGACGCCTGACCGGAGGGAGCAACGATGGACCTGGGAGTCATGATCGAAGGCCAGGACGGCCTGTCGTGGGACCTCTGGCGGCGCCTGATCCGCGCGACCGAGGACCTGGGCTACGAGTCGCTGTGGCGCTCCGACCACTTCTTCCCCTTCGCGGAGCCGCGTGAGCGAGAGGCGCTGGAGACCTTCATCTCCTTCGTGCTCGTCGCGGAGGAATCAAGCCGCATCCGCTTCGGCCCGATGGTCGCCTCCGCCACGTTCCGTCACCCGTCGCTGCTGGCACGCATGGCGGCGCAGATCGATGTGCTTTCGGGAGGGCGCTTCATTTGCGGCATCGGCGCCGGCTGGAACGTGCCGGAGCACGAGTCGTTCGGCCTCCCCTTCCCATCGGTCGGCGAGCGCATAGACCGGCTGGACGAGCAGATTCGCGTGTTGAAGGCGCTCTGGGCCGACGAGCCGGCTAACTTCGAGGGCAAGCACTTCCAGCTCAAGGACGCGGTGTGCTACCCGAAGCCCATCCAGCAGCCGCTGCCGATGCTCGTGGGCGGCGGCGGCGAGAAGCGCACGCTGCGCATCGTCGCCGAGCACGCAGACGAGTGGAACTTCGTCGGCGGCGATCTCGACACCTACAACCACAAGCGCGAGGTGCTGGAGCAGCACTGCGCGGACGTCGGCCGCGACCCGGCGGAGATCCGCCATTCCCAGATGGCCGGCTTCGTCATCGGCAAGGACGACGCCGCCGTCTCGGCCCACGCGGACGAGATCAAGGCGCGCAATCCGGTGTTCGCGGGGACCTCGACCGGCGAGCTGCTCGACCGCCTGAGGACGCGGGGCGGCTGGCTCGTCGGCACGCCGGGCGAGGTCGTCGAGGAAATGGGGCGGCGCGAGCAGGCCGGGTTGACCTGCCTCCAGCTGCAACACCACTCGCAGGAGAACTTCGAGGTCCTGGAGTTAATCGCGTCCGAGGTCCTGCCGCAGGTACAGGACTGAAGTCTGCTCGGAGACCTTAGCCGGCGGCCTCGGCCTCTCCCGGGTACCGCAGCCGTACGCACCCGGAGGCCGCGAAGGGCGGCTCAAAGGCCAGGCCGGCGCGTGCGTAGACGCCGGGCGGGATGCCGAGGTCGGCGAGCCAGAGTTCGCCGGCATTCTCCTCGCGCAGCCCCTGCTTCGGCAGCGCCAGCGTGAGCGTGACCGAGGGGTGTACCGCCACGCCCGGCGCTTCTCCGCTGTCCGGGTCGACGCCGGAGGGGACATCCAGCGAGAGCACCGGGGCGGCGGCGGCCTCCGCTGCCCGAATCAGGCCCATCACCGGCCCGCGAGGCGCATCGCGCAGCGCGTACCCGACGACGGCGTCGATCACCAGATCGGCCTCCGCCACGTCGAATGCCTCCGAGAAGCGGATGATGCGCGCCGGCGCCTCGGCCAGCGACATCAGCTGCTGTCCGAGCGCGCCGTCCGCCTGCGACGGCCGCGTCGTCGTCACCGCCAGCACGTCGACGCCGCGGTTGGCCAGGTGACGGGCCGCGCAGATGCCCCCGCCACCGTTACCCCCCGCCCCTGCCAGCACGAAGACGCGAGTGCTCCGCCAGCTATCGCCCAGCAGTGCGATGGCGCGCTGCGCGAGGTTCATCCCGGCGTGCTCCATCATCTGCAGCAACGTCGGCCCGCGGTCCTCGACCGCGATGCGGTCGATCTCGCGCATCTCGGCGACGGTCACGGACGGCACCTCGATGCCGTCGACGGTGCGGAAAGTTGGGCGTCCATGTGTCGATGCCGCCGATGCCATCGCATGCCGCGCTTCCTTGATCGTCTGACCGCCCGCTGAGCGGCTAGCCTCGGACTTCAGGCAGCGCTGCGCAAGCCGGGGCGGCTCGCACTTCGGCACCCTCGCAGCACCGTCACGGGGTCAGCAACGGCCCGGGGGACCGGAGGGGGTCATGCTCGCAGCGTGGCTGGAGTTCGAGAGCGGCGCGCCGGAGCTGGCGGAACGGGATCGCTGGCTGCTGAGCCGGAACGACGGCGTCGCCTTCCTCGCCACCATCCGGCGCGACGGCTCACCCCAGGTGCACCCGATCATGCCCACATCGTCGACGGCCCGTTGTAGGCGCTGATCGTCTCGCTCTCATCGAAGCACCGCGACCGGCTCGAATGGGAGCGGTACGCCCTCCGCGCCATCCCGGCGGGCGACGAGAACCTCGAGTTCCACCTCGCCGGCGTACAGGTGGGCCGTGTGACGTGTGGTGCCCCCACGGGGATTCGAACCCCGGTTTCCACCTTGAAAGGGTGGCGTCCTAGTCCCCTGGACGATGGGGGCGGGCCGCCGTCGAGGATAGCAGTGGCCCGCGGCCCGGTCATCGTCCGCGGGCGAACTGCTTGTTAGCGGACGCGACGGCGGTCGGGCCTCCCGAAGGCAGCTTCGTGCGGAAGCTCGGGATGCGCGTGACGCTTGGTCCGCGGACCTGGCGCCCGACGGGGAACGGTCGCGAGTCTCGCCCGCGACGCGAGCTGGTGCGTGCGCCCTCCGCCACCACGTTGACGGCGGCACGAGGCACCGCGCTCTCCGTCGCCGGCTGGGCGTCCGAGGCCAGTGCCGGCACCGGCTCGGGCTCTCCGACGGACGGTTGGTCCGCCGGGGCCGCGTCCGGCGCGGACTCTTCGGTCGCAGGCCCTTCCGTCGCGACGGCGTCGATGGGGTCGCCGGCCGTCGTGTCCGACGGCGGCTCGGGGGCTAGCGGCTGGTCGGGCGGATCGGCGGGCACGGGGTCCGGGTGCCGCGGCTCCGGGTCCAGCAGTCGCGCGAATTCCTGGTCGCGCCGGTGCCGCCACCACACATAGGCCACCGCTCCAACGGCGACGGCGCCCACGGCGACGGCGGTGACGGTCGCCGCGGTCTGCCGCCGGCTCCGCAACCGCGTCGCCGCCACCAGTGGCGCCGCGACGTCACTGGCTGCCGGGTGATCGGCTGCGACCGCATCGGCGGCGAGGTCGTCGGCGAGACCGGTCTTGCTTCGCTGCAGTCCGCTCAGGCGGCTGCGGGCCGTTCGGGTCCGCGAAATCGGTGACAGGAGCATTGCCCGCTCGCTTCCTGCCCGGGCGCTGGGAGAGCATGTGGACAACTATGGGCGGCACCCGAAGCGCGGCATCTTAGCACGCATTCGCAATACCGGAGTGAAATCTGGCGCGAACTCGAACTCGGGTTTGCAGGTACCGGCCGCCGATGCTATAGCATATGGCATGGTCGACGCACCCGCGAAACGCATCTGTGAGTTCTGCGAGCACGAGTGGTTCCCCCGCCAGGCGGAGCCCCCGGCCCGTTGTCCACGGTGTCAGCGGCCGTACAGTGAGGACAATGAGGGGATGACGATGACCCGCAACACCGACGAGTACCAGAGGCCGATCTCCAACTACCCGCTACTGCTGCGACTGAGCATCGACAACGAGATCGGCAACCTCGCGAAGGTCACCTCCGCCATCAGTGAGGGAGGAGGCGATCTCGGCGACATCGAGATCCAGCAGGCCGGCCCCGACGCGATCGTCCGCAATTTCCGCATCTTCTGCCGCGATGGGGACCACGCACGGGCGATCGTCGAGACCATCGCTGATATCCCCGGCATCGACATCCAGCTCGCCTCCGACCGCACCTTCCAGCTCCACCGCCGGGGCAAGATCGAGGTGACCAACAAGGTCAACATCCGCACCATGCAGGAGCTCTCGCACGTCTACACGCCGGGCGTGGCACGCGTCTCCATGCAGGTGCACGACAACCCGGACTCCGTCTGGGCGCTGACGACGAAGGTCAACACCGTCGCGGTCGTCACCGACGGCACCGCCGTGCTCGGACTGGGCGACATCGGGCCGCAGGGCGCGCTTCCGGTGATGGAGGGCAAGTCGATGCTCTTCAAGAGCTTCGGCGACATCGACGCCTGGCCGATCTGCCTCGACACCAAGGACCCGGAGGAGATCATCAGCGTCGTGAAGGCGATCGCGCCCGGCTTCGGCGGCATCCTGCTGGAGGACATCTCCGCCCCGCGTTGCTTCGAGATCGAGGACCGGCTGCGCGATGAACTAGACATCCCCGTCATGCACGACGACCAGCATGGCACGGCCGTGGTCGTGCTGGCAGCGCTGATCAACGCGCTCAAGATCGTGAAGAAGCGGCCGGAAGACGTGAAGATGGTGCTGATCGGCGCGGGGGCGTCCGGCATCGCCTGCACGAAGATCCTGATGAACTTCGGCGTCAAGAACGTCACCGCCTTCGACACCCGCGGGGCCGTCTACGCCGGGCGCGAGGGCCTGAACCCGGCGAAAGAGTGGCTGGCGGACAACACCAACCAGGAAGGTTTCGACGGCTCACTGCGCGAGGCGATGGCCGGCGCAGATCTCTTCCTCGGCCTCTCCGGCCCGCGCATGCTGGAGCCGGAGGACGTCGACGCCATGGCCGATGACGCTATCGTCTTCGCCATGGCTAACCCGGAGCCCGAGATCATGCCGCACCTGATCGAGGGCCGGGCGCGCGTGATCGCCACCGGCCGCTCCGACTTCCCGAACCAGGTGAACAACGTGCTCTGCTTTCCCGGGGTTTTCCGTGGCGCGCTGGATTCGCGCGCGACCACGATCACGGAGGAGATGAAGATCGTCGCCGCCCGGGCGATCGCCAGCGTGATCCCCGACGATCAACTGAACGACGAGTACATCCTGCCTTCGGTGTTCAACGAGGAGGTCGGACCGGCCGTCGCCGCGGCCGTCGGGGCGGAAGCGATCCGCTCCGGCCACGTGCGGGACCGCGGGTCGCGCATCTTCGTCTAGCGATCGAGAACAACGACGGAGCGACAACAACAACGCCCGGCCAGCTGGCCGGGCGTTGTTCGTCTTCTGGTTGCGAGACGCCGGCTAGACCGCCGCGGTCGCCTTCGCCTCAAGCGCGTTGACCACGCCCATTTTCAGCACCTTGATGTCCGGGTACTCGCCGGTCTCGCGCTTGGAGTAGATCAGCTCGCCGTCGATGGAGAACTCGAAGTCGCCGCCTGACCCCATCTCAAGGTCAAAGCTCTCGATGTCCTCCTGGTAGTCGGAGAGAATCTCGGCCGCCGTCCAGACAGCCCGCTGCATGTAGTTTCAGGAGACGCAGTAACGCAGTCCCATTCGCAGTCCACCAGCAGCCATCAGTGCCTCCTCGAGTGCATCAGGACGGTCACCCGCCCTCCTGTCCGTGTCACTATCCGTATCGCTCTTCCGTCCACGGATCGCCGTGCATGTGATACCCGTACATCTCCCAGAAGCCTGCCCGGTCCTCAGCCATGAACTCAAGACCGCGCACCCACTTCGCGCTCTTCCAGAAGTATAGGTGCGGCACCATCCCCCGTAGCGGCCAGCCGTGCTCCAGCGCAAGCGGCTGCCCGTTGTGGCTGTGCACGAACAGTACGTCGTCGCGCATCACCTCGCACAGCGGCAGGTTCGTCGTGTACCCACCGTACGAGTGGAACATCACGTGCTTCGCCTCGGGCCGGACCTGCGCCAGCTCCATCACATCGGTGAAACGCACGCCTTCCCAGTCGTTGTCGTACTTGCTCCACATCGTCACGCAGTGAATGTCGGTGCGCACCTGGACCTGCGGCAGCTCCATGAACTGTTCCCAGTTCAGTGACAGCTCGTTGCCGACAAGGCCGGCAATCTTGAACTCCCAGTTGTCGAGGTCGATACGGGGGATGCCCCCATAGTGCAGCACGGGCCAGCCGTCCGTCAGGCGCTGGCCCGGCGGCAGCCGTGGCCGCTGGCCGGCAGAGTCGCCCGTCCGGTCGCCCACGGCCTCGCCGGCCGGATCGCGGCCGAACAGTCCTCGAGTCAGATCCAACGCCATCCGGAGTCCCCTCTCCCGTGGCCGGAGTTAGTTCATCCTAGCCGCCGCCCACGGCGGGCCTCAAGCGCCGGGCGCCCGGCGGCCCTCCACGAGCGACTGGGATAGGCTTGAACGCGGAGCAGCCATGACCGCATCCCGGAGCAGCGACGCAGCAGCCGTGGGCGGCGGTCTCGCGATGCGATCGCGCATGACGCCCTTCCTCGCCATCGCTCTCGCCGTCGTCGCCGCCGACCAGGCGACGAAGGCGATCATCCGGGCGACGATCGATCAGGGCGACGGCTGGCCGAGCCGCGGCGGGCTGTTGCACTTCTCCCACGTTGAGAACTCCGGCGCGGCCTTCGGCATCCTCCAGAATGGCGGCATCTTCCTGGTGATCGCCGCTGTGGTCGCGATCGTCGCCGTCCTGGCCTTTATCTACGCCGCCCCCGCCGGGAACCGCCTCTACACGATTGCGCTGGCCTTCGTGCTGGGCGGCGCCACAGGCAACCTGGTCGACCGCGTGACGCGCGGCACCGTCACCGACTTCATCGACCCCACTCACTACCCCGCCTTCAACCTCGCCGACTCCGCCATCGTGCTCGGCGTGCTCGCCCTCGCCTGGCTCTCGTTCACCGACCCGGGCAGTGAGCCCGGCGGCGACGCCGACGCCGGCCACGAGGACGCCGGAGGCTCTTCGTGAGCGTGCCGCGTCGTCGCTTTACCGCGACCGAGGCCGGGCGCATCGATCGCGTCGTCGCGGCCGCATTGCCGGAACTCTCGCGCTCACAGGCGCGCCGCCTAATCGAGGACGGCGCCGTCGCGATCGAGGGCGCCATCGTGACGCGGCCCGGGCACGCCACGAGCGCCGGGGCGACGATCGAGGTCGAACTGCCGGTCGTCCCCGACCTCGACCTGCTCGCCGCCGACGTGCCGCTGCGTGTGCTGTACGAAGACGAAGAGACGCTGGTGATCGACAAGACGCCCGGCCTGATCGTGCACCCGGCGCCGGGCGTGACGGGCGTCACTCTGATCAACGCGGTGCGCGCCCGCTACCCCGAGGTGCGCGAGATCGACGGCGACCGCCCGGGCGTTGTCCACCGCCTGGACCGCGACACCTCTGGCGCGATGGTCTTTGCGAAGACGGAGACCGCTGCACAGGTGTTGAAGGACCAGTGGCGCGAACGCGAGACTCTCAAGCGCTACCTCGCGCTCGTCGAGGGCGAGGTCGACCCGCCAGAAGGTGCGATCGAGGCGCTGCTCGGACCTGACCCGACGAACCCTCGCCGCCGCGCCGTCGTCGAGGACGGCCAGTCGGCGCGCTCCCTCTTCCGCGTGCTGGAGCAGTACGGCGCGGAGGCGGCGCTGGTCGAGGTCGAGATCCACACCGGCCGCACCCACCAGATCCGTGTGCACATGGCGGCGATCGGTCACCCGGTCTGCGGCGATGCGCTCTACGGCCACCGGTCTCCGCTGATCGAGCGGCAGGCGTTGCACGCCATCCGGCTCGGATTCACACTCGCTTCCACCGGCGAGTGGCGCGAATTCGAGGCACCCGTGCCCGACGACATCAACCACGCTATCGGGACGTTGCGCGCGCGCCACGGCGTCGAACCGGCGCGAGCGGAGGCATCGACGTGAGCGTGCGCCTACGCTACGCGCCCAGCCCCACCGGCGACCCCCACGTCGGCAACATCCGCACCGCGCTGTGGGCGTGGCTGCACGCTCGACGCCACGGTGGCGACTTCATCGTGCGGTTGGAGGACACCGACCAGTCGCGCGCCGTCGACGGCTCGCTCGAACGCATCCTCGCCTCGTTGCGGTGGCTGGGGGTGGACTGGGACGAGGGCCCCGACATCGGCGGCCCCCACGCGCCCTACGTCCAGTCGCAACGCCTGCACCGTTACCACGCCGCCGTTGAGGAGCTGGTCGGCGGCGGCGCCGCCTACCGCTGCTTCTGCACCCCGGAGGAGCTGTCGGCGCTGCGCAAGCAGCAACAGGCCGAGAAGCGGCCCACCGGCTACGAGGGAACATGCCGCGCGCTGCCGTCCGCCGAGGTCACCTCGCGCATCGCCGGCGGCGAGGCGAGCGTCGTGCGCTTCCGCATGCCGGACGACGGCGTGACCGCCTTCACGGACGCGCTGCGCGGCGAGATCAGCGTCGACAACAGCACTCAGGAAGACTTCGTCATCCTCAAGTCCGACGGCTTCCCCACCTACCACCTCGCCCACGTCGTCGACGACCACGCCATGGAGATCACACACATCACCCGCGGCGAGGAGTGGATCCCCTCCGCTCCGCGTCACGTGCGGCTCTTCGAGGCGCTCGACTACGACGTGCCGGAGCTGGTGCACACCCCGGTCATCCTCGGCCCGGACGGCGGCAAGCTCTCGAAGCGCCACGGCGCGAAGTCCGTGCTCGAGTACGCAGAGGACGGCTACATCGCCGCCGCCCTACTCAACTTCCTCATCAACATCGGCTGGTCCCTCGACGGCGAGACCGAGGTCGTCCCGCTGGAGAAGCTGCTCGAGGTCTTCGACATCCACGACCTCGGCGTCAGCCCGGCGGCGTTCGACACCACCAAGCTGGAGTGGATGAACGGCGTCTACCTGCGAGAGATGCCGGAGCGCCTGCTCTCCGAACTCTTCGCGGTGCGCCTCGAACGCGACCTGCCCGGCGATGTCGCCCGCCCGCTCGACCGCGCCTTCGTCGAGGAGCTGACGCCGCTCGTGCGCGAACGCATGAAGCTGCTCTCGGAGCTCGCGCCGATGGTGGATTTCTTCTTCGCCACCGACATCGCGACGCCGGACAGCGGCGCGCTGCTCGGCAAGCGCTACCGCAAACGGCCGGACGTGGCACGAGGCCTGCTGGCCGCCGCCGCCGACGGCATCGAGGGGATCGAGGGCTGGGCCGTCGAGCTGATCGAGTCGCGCCTGCGCGAGCTGGCGGCGGAACTCGAGGAGAAGCCGGGCGACCTCTTCATGCTCTGCCGCCTCGCCGTCACCGGGAAGCCAGTCACGCCCCCGCTCTTCGAGACGATGGAGATCGTCGGTCCGGAACGATGCGTCGAGCGGCTTCGCGCCGCAGCGTCATCGCTCGACAGCGTGGCGACCGAGGCCTGACCCTACACGGACCCTCGCGCCGGCGGAGACGGCACGGCGGGACCATCGGGACGTGTTCGTCAGTGCGACGTTTGCTAGGCTGAGTGCGCCGCTGGGGACTCGTCTAATGGTAGGACAGCGGATTCTGGTTCCGTAAGTCGGGGTTCGAATCCCTGGTCCCCAGCCACTTCACCCGGCGGCCACTTCACCGCACTGCCACTTCACCCCGCCGCCTCACCCTCAGCCCGCGAGCGCGCCGCCTGCAGCACGAGCGTGAAACGCGTGCCCGCGCCCGTGGTGCTCTCGACGTCGATCTCGCCACCGAGCTGGTCTGCGATGTGCCGTACCGAGGCCAGCACGCCGGCGAGCACGTTCGCAAAGTCGTGTACCGTGATCGCCGCCAGCTCCGCGACGACGCGCGCCCGCTGGAGATCAAGCAGCACGTCGTCCGAAATCCGGGCTCCGACCCCGGTCGGATGACGGCTCAAATGCGGCTCGAACTGAGTGCACCATCCTTCTGGTGGCCATCCTGCGAGCCGGGAGCCTGGGGAAGCCACCCCAGACGACGCCGCAAGCAATCAACGGCATCCCGACAAGTCATCATCGAACCGTCAGCGCGCTGACACTGCCCTGATGGCGGGCGGCCCAGGTTGCCACGAGCGGGCGCCACGCGGCACGCTGAGGCCCATGCTCCACTCACTGCAGGACTGGCTCGTTGACTGGGCGGACAGCCCGGCCGGCCCCGCCATGCTCGCGCTCTTCAGCGCGGCCGAGGCGATCTTCTTCCCCATTCCGCCCGACCCGTTGTTGATCGCGCTCGCCCTGCGCGATCCGAACGATGCCCTGCTGCTTGCAGGCCTGACCACGGCAGCGTCGACGGGCGGCGGCGTGATCGGCCACCTGCTGGGCCGTCGAGTCGGGCGCCCGATCCTGCAACGCTTCCACAGCCGCCAGGTGGAGCGCGTCGAGCAGCTCTTCGTGCGTCACGGGTTCTGGGCGATCGTGCTCGCCGGGCTCACTCCCCTGCCCTACAAGGTCTTCACCGTCGCCGCCGGAGTCTTCGATGTGCCCCGGCTGCCCTTCGTGCTGGCATCGATCGTCGGGCGCGGCGTGCGCTTCGGAGGCATCGGCGTACTGATCTTCTTCTGGGGCGATCGCTTCCAGCAGTTCCTCGATGAACGGTTCGACCTGATCATGCTGTCGATGGGCGCGCTGCTGTTGCTCGCCGTCGCCATCTGGGCGGTGTGGGCACGTCGAAACGGAAGCCTCGCCCCCGGCAGCTGACGTTCAGGCAGGACCCCGTCGTGCGCCGCCGCGGTGTGACTGCCAGCGTTCGCAGCGCGGCTATCGCGTATCATCGGCTCAACGCGGGGATCGCCGACGGCGCACCGCAGGGCGATGCGGGGGGGAGACAGCAATGGGCAAGCTCGACGAGAGGGTCGCGGTCGTCACGGGGGCCAGCCGCGGGATCGGCAAGGCCATTGCTGCAATGTTCGCGGACGAGGGCGCAAAGGTCGTCGCCGTCGCCCGCACCCTGAAGGAGGGCGACCACCAGCTCGAGGGCTCGCTCGAAACCACCGTCGCCGAGATCAATGACTCCGGCGGCCAGGCCACTGCCGTGGCCGCCAACATCTCTGAGGAAGACGACTGCATGCGCGTGATCGAGGAGGCGAAGGCCGCCTTCGGCAGCGTCGACATACTCATTAACAACGCGGCGCTCAACTACTACATCCCGGTCGTCGACTACCCGACGAGCCGCTGGGCGCGCGCCTTCGCCGTCAACGTGCACGGCCCGTTCATCCTCTCCAAGGCGGTGCTGCCGGACATGATCGAGCGCCGCAGCGGCGCCATCGTCAACATCTCCTCCGGCGCGGCGATCGGCCCCGGACGCGGCCCCTACGAGGACAGCCAGGTGCGCGGCGGCGTGATGTACGGCGCGTCCAAGGCGGCGCTGGAGCGCTTCACCCAGGGGCTCGCGCAGGAGGTCTACCAGCACGGCATCACCGTCGCCTGCTTCTCGCCCTCCCAGGTTGTGCCGACGCCGGGCACCGTGTTCCACAAGCTCGTCTCCGGGCTCGACGACCCGCGCGGCGAGCCACCGGAGCTGATGGCGAAGGCGGCGCTACTGCTGGCATCCGAACCGCTCGATCAGGTCAGTGGCCGGGTAACCTACAGCCAGCAGATCCTCAAGGAGTTCGGCTGGATCGACGAAGCAACGGGTACCGGCGTCGAGCGGACGGGCTCGGGGTACTCGCAGATCTAGTGCAAGGCGGATCCGGTCGAGGCGCGGACGGCCCCGTCCCGCACCAGCGCAAGGAACGACCAGAAGCAGCCAGGGAAGAGACGGTCGACCGATGAACGAGCCCCTACACGAGGCCCTCAAGCCGCTCGAAGAACTCGGGCCGCTCAACGACCCCGTGCTGCTGGCCAGCTTCTCCGGCTGGGGCGACAACATGGGCTCCGCCGCTGCCACGCTCGAATACCTGACGAAGCAATGGGAGGCGACGCCGATCGCAGAGATCGCTCCGGAACTGTTCTTCGACTTCACCGTGCAGCGCCCTCGCGTCCGGCTCGAGGACGGCGAGCGCGTGCTTGACTGGCCCGCGCTGCGCTTCCACCGCGCCCGCCCGCCCGGTGGGGAGCGCGACTTCGTACTGCTGAGCGGGCCGGAACCGAGCCTGCGCTGGCAGACCTTCACGGAGGCAATCGCCGGGCTGATGAAGACGGTCGGCGCGACCACCAGCGTCACGCTGGGGGCGCAGCCGGCCGCCGTCCCCCACACCCGCCCCCTGCCCGTCACGCTCTCCGCCTCGCACCCGGAGTTCGAGCAGCAGTTCGGGCTCGAGATCCGCGCGACATCGCGCTACCAGGGGCCGGTCGGCATCGTCAGTGTCCTCAATCTGCACCACCGCGACATGGAATGGCGCAACGCCCATTTGCGTGTGATGGCGCCGCACTACCTGACGATGGGGCCGAACCCCAACGTCGCGACCACGCTGGTGAAGACCATCGACCACGGCTTCGGCGTCTCTACCCCGCTCGGCCCGCTGGAAGAGCGCGTCGAGGCCTTCGCCGACCAGGTGCGCGAGGCGATGCAGGAGTCGTCCGAGGCGGAGTCCTACGTGACGCAGCTGGAAGAGCAGTACGACGAGAACCAGCCTCAGTTGCCGACCTTCGACGCGCCGGCGGGAGAGCCCGGGAGCGGCAACCTCCCGGCCGCCGACGACCTGCTCTCCGACCTCGAGAACTTCTTGCGTGAGCGCCGGCAGGACGAATAACGACCGGGCCGCCCAGTGAGCGCGCTCGTGATCTCCCACCGCACGAACATGGGCACCCAGCCTGAAAACACCCTGGCCGGCATCGGCGCGGCCATCAACGACGGCGTCGACGCGATCGAAGTGGACGTGCGCGCCACGGCCGACGGCGTGCCGGTGCTGATGCACGACGCATCGCTGCGGCGCACAACCGGGGACAGCCGGGACGTCGCGGCTGTCACCCTCGCTGAGCTGGGCGCGTCGCGCGTGGCCGGACCGGCCGGCGAACCCGGCGACGAGGCCGGCTCGCAGCCGCAGCCGCAGGCCGTGCCCTCGCTGGCCGCGGCGCTCGCCGCCGTCAACGGCCTCTGCACGCTCGTGCTCGAAGTCAAGCAGGCCGGCATCGAACAGGCAGTCGCCGCCGCCGTGCGCGACGCCGGCGCACAGCAGTGGTGCTGGCTGTGGTCGTTCGACCCGTGGGTCGCGGCGGCCGCGGCGCAAGCACTCCCCACGGTCCCCGTCTCGCTGCTGGCTGCAGCGGGCTCGGGCAAGCGGTTCGGCATCGACTCGCCCACGCAGACCGCCGCCGCGGCCGGCTTCGCCGGCCTCAGCCTAGAGCACTCGACGGTAACGGACACGTCGGTGGCAGAGGCGCACGAGCTCGGCCTCGCGGTCTACACGTGGACCGTGAACGAGGACAAGGACATCCGTCGGGTGCTGGAGGCCGGGGTCGATGGCGTCTGCGGCAACTACCCGCTCCGCATCACCGAGGTGATCGGCGGACGGACGCCGCGCGCCGGCTGAGGATCGATCGGGCAGCACAGGCCGGCGGTGGGCGGCGGGGTCTGGAGCGGGTAAGCTCGCTCGTGCGGCCCATCGTTGATCGACCGGGGCTTTGATCTCGGAGGCGATCCGAACCTAGAATCGGTGTACAGGAGTGTAGCTCAGTTTGGCAGAGCAACGGTCTCCAAAACCGTAGGTCGTGGGTTCGAGTCCCTCCACTCCTGCCAGGACTGCCGGGGCCCAGGTGGTGGAATTGGCAGACACGCCGTCTTGAGGGGGCGGTGCCCGCAAG
>JASLOV010000060.1 GCA_030745285.1 Dehalococcoidia bacterium
CGCACTCGGCTACCGTCCACCGGCGCCGGAAGCGGCACCCGAGCCCATCACACCGGGACGGCTCGCACCCGTTCTGGCTCTAACTTAGGAAGTGGTACAAAGACCGCGGGCAGGTCAGTCCGAGCCGCCGACGTCGAGAACGCAGTCGTGGCCAGGATCACTGACCTGCTCGCTTCACCTGGCGTGGTCGCCGAAGAGTTCAACAGGGCTACCGCTCACAGTGCCGACGAGGGCGGGCTGGCGGACACTCGTCGACGCATCGAAGCACTCGGGCGGCAACGTAGCAGGCTCGCGCGCCTCTATCAGATGGGTGAGATCGACGACGCCTATCTTGAGCGCGAGATTAGCGCCGTTCGCGAGCAGCAGGCGCAACTGGAGGCGCGGGTCGAATCCGCTGCCGCGCCGTCCGTCGAGCTGCCACGAGACCGGGCTGGTCTCGAGAAGGCGTGCTCAGCCGTGCGTCAGTGGGTCGAGGCCGAGGCAGCTGCGGGAAGACTTGGGCCGATCGCTCAGGCGCTACAGATCGATGTCCGGCTGCAGCGTAGCGACGACGAAACGCACGGCACTCTGTCAGGCGTCGTGCCGCGACTTCCTACTCACCACTGCACGAACATCGGCATGATGACGTGGACGTAGCTGTCATCGCCCAGCGGGCGGATCACGCCGGGGCTGGGCTGGTCCTGTGTCTCGATGGCGACGCGGTCGGTGTCCAGGACGTCCAACACCTCGCGCAGGTAGCGTCCGTTGAAGGCGACCTTCACTTCTTCGCCCTCCACGATGGCGTCGATCTCGCCCTCGTTCGTGCCCAGCTCCTCGGCGCGTGCGCTGATCGTGAGGCGCCCCGGCGCGCCGCCTTCGCCGGGGCTGGCGACCAGGCGGACGATGCCGGAACCGTCGCGAGCGAAGATCTGGGCGATGCGGGTCTCGCGGTTGAACTCGCCGACCGCGACCTCGGTGCGGGAGGTGTGGCCCTCCGGGATCAGGCGCTGGGTGTCGGGGAAGGTGCCCTGGATCAACTGCGCGACGAGCTTGGCGTGCCCGAGGTCGAACTGCACCTGGGTGCCAGCGGCATTGAAAGTGACCGAGATCGCGTCCTCTGCCTCGGCCAGCAGCCGCGTCAGTTCGGCCAGCGCCCGGGCGGGGACGATCACGCTGCACTCCGACGCCGAGTCGGGCAGTTCGAGGGTGTGGACGGCGAGGCGGAAGCCGTCGGCCGCGGCCAGCCGCATCTCCGTGCCGTCGATGGCGAAGTGGACGCCGGTGAGCACGGGGCGCGAGTCGTCGGCGGCGGCGGCGAAGACGACCTGGCTGAGTGCGCGACGGAAGCGGGCCGCCTCGACACTGATCGTGGCGGAGTCATCGACCGGCGGGATCGGCGGGAAGTCGTCCGGGTCCATGCCGCCGATGGAGGCGTCGTTGCGGGCGCACGAGAGTGAGACCTGGCGCGACCGCTCAGCCAGGGTCATCTCGATGTTCTCGCGCGGCAGCGTGGCGACGAAGTCCGAGAGCAGGCGGGACGGCATCGTGATCGAGCCGCCCTCGTCGATGCTCGCGGTGATGGTGTAGGTGATCGCGATCGTCTCCGCGTCTGTGGCGGAGAGCGTGATCTGGTCGCCGTCTGCGGTGAGCAGGACGTGCTGGGTGATGGGCAGTGCGGACCGCGCCGGGATGGCGCGAGCGACCGCGCTCAGGCCTCGGTGAAGGTCTTCCTGCTGACAGGACAGCCGCATGCGGGGATTCCAGGCAGGATCGACAGCCGCAAGCGCGCTAACGCTTAGGTGACTGCTCGTTTTACTAGCCGGAGTATAGCATCCGCGCCGACGAAATCGTATCTGTCAGCTCGGACCGGGGACGCTAGCCGCTGGCGGCGACCTCCGCCAGTGCTTCCGCGGCGACGGCAACCGTGCGGTCGATCAGGTCCTCATCGTGCGCCAGCGAGACGAACCACGTCTCGAACTGCGAGGGCGGCGCCAGGACACCGCGTTCCAGCATCGCCCGGTGGAACCGCCCGAAGGCGTCGAGATCGCACTCGCGAGCGGCCGCGTAGTCGCCCGGCAGGCCGTCGCGGAAGAACGGCGTGAGCGCGGAGCCGATGCGGCTGACGGAGAGCGCGATGCCGGCGTCGGCAGCGGCCCCCGCGAGCCCCTCCTGCAGTCGCGCCCCCAGCTCGTCGAGGCGAGCGTAGGCGCCCTCGTCTGCGGCGAGCGTGTCCAGCGCGGCGATGCCGGCGGCGGTGGCCAGGGGGTTCCCGGAGAGCGTGCCGGCCTGGTAGACGTCGCCCTGGGGGGCCATGCGCTCCATCAGGTCCAGCCGCCCGCCGTAGGCGCCGACCGGCAGTCCGCCGCCGATCACCTTGCCGAGGGCGGTGAGGTCGGGCGTCACCTCGAAGTGTTGCTGTGCGCCGCCGGGGGCGACGCGGAACCCCGTGATCACCTCGTCGAAGAGCAGCAGGGCGTCGTGGCGGTCGCAGATGTCGCGCAGTCCGGCCAGGTAGCCGTCGGCGGCCGGGATCAGGCCCATGTTCCCCGCCACCGGCTCCACGATCACGCAGGCGATGGCGCCGGCATGCGCCGCGAAGGTGCGCTCGACCGCGTCGAGGTCGTTGAAGGGCACGACCAGCGTCTGCGCGGCGAACGCCTCCGGCACGCCGGGCGAGTCCGGCAGCGCGAAGGTGGCGACGCCGGAGCCGGCCGATGCCAGCAGTCCGTCGGCGTGGCCGTGGTAGCAGCCATCGAACTTGAGGATGAGGTCGCGCCCGGTGGCGGCGCGCGCCAGCCGCAGCGCGGACATCGTCGCCTCCGTGCCCGAGTTCACCAGTCGCACCAGCTCGATCGAGGGCACCGCCTCGACGATGCGTTCCGCCAGCTCGGTCTCCGCCTCGGTGGGTGCGCCGAAGGAGGTGCCGCGCTCGGCGGCGTCGCGCACGGCACCAACGACGGCGGGGTGGGCGTGGCCGAGGATCAACGGCCCGAACGAGGCGACGTAGTCGATGTACTCGTTGCCGTCGACGTCCGTCACCAGGGCGCCGGAGCCGCCGGCCAGCACGACCGGCTCACCGCCGACGGCGCGGTAGGCGCGCACCGGCGAGTTCACGCCACCCGGCAGCACGCG
Organism: Dehalococcoidia bacterium; assembly: GCA_030745285.1. Classification (GTDB taxonomy): domain Bacteria; phylum Chloroflexota; class Dehalococcoidia; order UBA2979; family UBA2979; genus SHYR01. The sequence continues at coordinate 3,112 of JASLOV010000060.1, forward strand.
CCGGGCGCGCTCCATCAGTGCATCCGAGCGCTCGTGCTGGTGGGAGGCGGTCATGGCTTCTCCGTGTCGCGTGCTTCGAACAGGTCGGCAAGGTCGGCGAGGGCGGCGAGCTTGAGGTCCGGTTGCGGCATCTCATCGCTCATCTGCCGCTCCGCGCGGGGGATCCACGCCGTGCGCAGGCCGGCGTTCTTCGCACCTCGGACGTCCGTCGGTAACGAGTCGCCGACGTACAGCACCTGCCCCGGCTCGAGCGCGAGCATCTCGCACAGCGTCTCGAAGATCGAGCGGTGCGGCTTGTACGACTGCAGCGACTCGGACGAGTGGATCAGCGAGAAGCGCAGGCGTGAGCGCAGCAGCGCCGGCTGCAGGAAATCATCGTCGGCATTGGAGAGCAGCGCGAGCGTGAGGTCGCACTCGGCGAGGCGCGCCACCGTCTCGTGCGCATCGGGGTAGGGGGCGGCGACCGAGAGGCGGTCGCGGAACTGCTCGGCCGCGCGTTCGGCGTCGCCCGCCAGGTCATTCTGCTCGAACGTCGCCTCCCACTGCCGCCGCCAGATCTCGCGAATCGTGATCCAGTCCTCCACCGGCCCGTTGAGCATGCGGTCGAGGTTGGCCCGGCGCTGTTCGTCGTCGGGTTCGCCATCGCCATCGGCGCCCGCGCGAGTGAACTCGAACGGAGCCGCCTGCATGTACGCACTGTGGAAGGCGCGGTAGAGGTCATCGTGGTTGTCGTGCGCCAGCCCCTGGTCGGCCAACACCTCGCCCATGGCGACGCGGAACTCGTCGTCGTGGAACTGGAAGAGCGTGCCGTACGCGTCGAAGGTGACGGCACGAATCTCGGCCGGGTCGAAGGGGGCGGTGGCGGGGGAGGGGTCAGGCATGGGCGCTCGCCAGCCAGCGCGCGGCTTCCTTCGCGTGGTAGGTGATGATGATGTCCGCGCCGGCACGGCGGATGGCGGTGAGGGTCTCCAG
>JASLOV010000061.1 GCA_030745285.1 Dehalococcoidia bacterium
GCCCCAGCCTTGCCAGTCGCTGCTGAACGCCAGCGAGTAGCCGACGACGATCCACGTGACGGTGACGACTCCCATCGCGACGAAGTTCTTCATCAGCATGGCGAGCAGGTTCTTGCTGCGCACCATCCCGCCGTAGAACAACGCCAGGCCGGGTGTCATGAAGAGCACCAGCGCTGAGCTGGTGAGCAACCAGGCAGTGTCGCCCGTATCCATGTAGCCTCCCTTCGGTCGAGGTGCTTCCCGTCCTCAACGCTGGTCGGAGCATGCTGCGGTGGTGTTTCCCGCGATTTACGTCCGTGTTTCCGGGATGTTTCGTCCGGCCGCCACGGCCGGCCGTCGGAGACGGGCCGCTCGACGCGCGGCCCCGCGTCGGCTATAAGCGTCGTGGACGACACGCGTCTCCCCGACGGTTCGGCGAGCCTTCGTTGACTTCCTCAGCACGCCCCTTCCTGAAGTGGGCCGGTGGCAAGACCCAGATGCTCGACGCCCTCGTCGAGCGCGGCCCGCCGACGCCCGCCGACGGGCGCGCGACGTACTTCGAGCCGTTCCTCGGTGGCGGAGCGCTCTTTTTCCAGCTGGGCTGGCCCGGCCGGGCGGTGCTGAACGACCTCAACGCGGAGCTGATCGCCACCTTCGAGGTGGTGCGCGACCGGGTCCAGCCACTGATCGAGCGGCTGGGGGAACGGCATCAGCGCTACCTGGACGGGGACGAGGAAGGGCGCAAGCAGCTCTTCTACGAGGTGCGGGCAGAGCGCCCTTCGGACCCCGTCGAAGTCGCGGCGCGGATGATCTTCCTCAACAAGACCTGCTTCAACGGGCTCTACCGCGTGAACCGCAAGGGGGAGTTCAACGTCCCCCACGGCCGCTACAAGAAGCCGGCGATCCTCGACTGCGAGACGCTGATGGCCGCTTCGCGCGCCCTGCAGGATGTGGAACTCGCGCACCAGGACTTCGAGGATGCCTGCGAGCCCGCGCAGGCGGGCGACTTCGTCTACCTCGACCCGCCGTTCTCGCCGATGTCGAAGACGGCCAGCTTCACGTCATACACCGCCGATGGCTTCGGCCGGGAGGACCAGGTGCGGCTGAAGACGCTCGTCGACCGGCTCTCGGAGCGCGGTGTGCACGTCATGGTCTCGAACTCACCGCAGGAGCTGATCTACGGGCTGTACCAGGGCAGCGAGCACTTTCAGCAGTACTGCGTCGAAGCGCTGCAGGCACGTCGCATGATCAACTCGCGCGGCGACCGCCGGGGCGGCATCAAAGAGCTGGTGATCACCAACTACCCGACTCCGCCGGGCCTGGAACGGGCCCCTCAGAGCACGAAGTAGAGGCGCAGCCAGGTCTCGAGGTCGGCCAGTTCTACCGCTTTGCCGCTGGCGAGCAGGAACGACTCCATATTGGTGCTGAATCCGGGCCCCGTGAAGCAGACGAGGCCGTCGATCGGCCAGGCGGCGATATCTTTGATGGTGGCGGGAATCTTCTCCTCGGCCGTGCCAGCGCGACTCTGGAACTTGCATTCGATGCCCAGCGAGCGCCGTCGTTCGCGGTCCGTGAGCACGAGGTCGATGCGGCGGCGAGCGCCCCAGATGCGCCTGCCGACGTAGAGCTGGCGCCTGACCTCCAGGCCCAGCGCCTCGCCGAGTTCGGCGCAGGCGTCTTCCAGCTCGGAGCCGCTCGACGGCTCCAGCATTGAACTCTGCTCGGCGGGCTGCCGCTTGCGAGCACTCACGGCGCGGTTACGCCCCCGGCTCGATCGCCTCCACGCCGGCCTCTTCGCGCACGGCACGCAGGTCCGTGACGGCCTTCTGGACCATGAATCCTCGGTCTGCGCCGAGCATGACCAGCTGGAAGCCCATCTTCAGCCAGCGGGCGGTGAACTCCGCGCTGCCGGTATGGATGCCGGGGGCGACGCCGTGTTTCTTCGCCGCCTCGAAGATGCGCTCCACAGTCGCGACGTGTCCCGGGTCGTTGTTGTCGCCGGTCGGCTGCATGCCGATCGCGTAGGCGAGGTCCGACGGGCCGATGTAGGCGGCGTCGACACCGGGCGTCGACATGATCTCGTCCAGATTGTCGAGCGCCTCGGCGGTCTCGATCATGACGATGCAGGCGATCTCGTCGTTCGCCTCCTGCGCGTAGCCGGGGCCGCTGTACAGCCCGGCGCGGGCGGGGCCGAAGGAGCGACCTCCGACCGGCGGGTAGCGGCAGGCGGCGACGGCGCGTTCCGCCTCTTCGCGGTTGTTCACCATCGGCACGATGATGCCGTACGCGCCGGCGTCCAGGTACTTCATGATCGTCGGCGGGTCGTTCCAGGGGACGCGGACGAAGGGGATGGTGTCGGTCGTCGAGATCGCGATCAGCATGTTGACCACGTCCGCGTATTCAATCAGCCCGTGCTGGGTGTCGATGCAGAGCCAGTCGAAGTCCTGGTGCGCCATCGCCTCCGCGACGGTCGGGGCGTTCACGCTGAGCCAGCCACCGACGGTCTGACCGCCATCGCGCCAGGCTCGCAGTACGTGATTTGGCCTCATCTCGCTCGCTCCTCTGCTGCTCAGGCTAGTTCCGCGGGGGTAGCTCTGCCCGCGGCGTGACACCGGGGTTCGCGATCGTGGCGACGTCATCGGGCCAGCGCCCATTCATCAGCGCCACCACGGTGTTCCCGACCCGCTGCTTCATGGTGTCGAAGGCGTAGTCCGAGAACGAGGCGGAGTGCGGCGTCAGCACGACGTTGTCCATTTCGGTCAGCGGCGAATCCCCGGGCAGCGGCTCCTGGGCGAAGACATCGAGCCCCGCCCCGGCGATCTCGCCCGCCTGGAGCGCCGCGATCAGCGCGTCCTGGTTGACCGTCGGCCCGCGCGAGGTGTTGATCAGGAAGGCGGTCGACTTCATCGCCCGGAACTGCTCCGTGCTCATCATGTGCTCAGTCTCCGGCGTGAGCGGCGTGTGCAGCGAGACGAAATCAGAGCGCCCCAGCAGTTCATCGAGCGCGCCGACGCGCTCGATGCCGAGCCGTTCGAACGGCTCGTCCGAGGCGAAGGGGTCGAAGGCGATGACGTCGAGTCCGAGCGCCTGCGCCCGTGGCGCGACTTCCTGGCCGATGTTGCCGAGCGCGACAAGCCCCAGCGTCTCGCCGTGGATCTGGTGCATCGGCGAGAGCGGCCCCGGCCGCCAGCTACCATCGCGCACCGTGCGGTCGAGCACGACGAGCTTCTTGGCGCAGGCGAGCAGCAGCATCGTGGCGTGGTTGGCGACCTCCGGCTGGCAGAAATCGGGGTAGTGAGCGACGACCATGCCGTGGTCGGTGGCGGCGGGAATGTCGAGCGTGTCGAGCCCGACGCCGTAGCGGATGATCAACTTGCAGCGGGTCATCGCCTCGACGACGCGACGGGTGATGCGTGCCGACGTGACGAGGATCGCCTCCGCGTCCTGCAGGTTCTCGATCAGCTCGTCTTCGCTCGTTGAGGCGGTGGCCTCGAACCGTCCCCCGGCGGCCTCGATGATCTCACGCTCGATCGCCAGCGCCGCGGGATCGCGGGCATCGGCGTGGACGGTGAGGAAGGGTTCGGCGGCGGGGTCAGCACTCATGAGCGGCAGCATCGGGGGAGCCGCCGAGGGTGTCAAACAGTCCCCGGCCCGCGCGTCCCTCGGATCGTCGTATGCTGGCGGCCTCCCCCCGACGGAGCCCCGCATGAGCTACTGCGACATCATCGACTCGCCGGTCGGACGCCTCTTCGTCGGTGGTTCCGGCGCCGGTCTCCACCGCATCGAGTTTGTGAACGAGGATGGCGAGGAGGCGGTGCTGGCGGCCCGCCTCGAAGATGACTGCGGCGAACCGGCCGAGCCTGATCCCCGGGCCGCGGCGGCAGCGACTACCCAGTTGCGCGAGTACTTCACTGGCGCCCGCCGCGAGTTCGAGCTGACGCTCGCCCCCCGCGGGACCGAGTTCCAACTCAGCGTGTGGAAGGCGTTGCTCGACGTGCCCTACGGCGAGACCGCCTCATACGGCGAGATCGCGGCGGCGGTCGGCCGGCCCTCGGCCTCACGGGCGGTGGGCGCGGCCAACGGGCGCAACCCGATCAGCATCGTCGCGCCCTGCCATCGCATCGTCGGCGCCAACGGCTCACTCACCGGCTACGGCGGCGGGCTGGACCGCAAGGCGTGGCTGCTGAACCTCGAAGCGAGCGCGCTGCGGCCCGCCCGCGTCGCCTGACGCCGCCTCCGCGCCACGCTGCCCGGCACATCCGAACCCGCCGCGACCCGACTCGCCGCTTGCGCCGTGCGGTGCTGGCGGAGGATATTTCTCACCGCTGAAAGCAAGGCAGGGGGTGACGGATGTCACTCGATGGAAAAGTGGCGCTCGTCGCGGGCGCTAGCCGCGGCATCGGTGCGGACATGGCGAAGTACCTGGCGCGTGCCGGCGCGAAGGTCGGCGTTGCGGCTCGCACGGAGGAAGTGAAGGACCGGCGGCTGCCGGGGACGATTCACTCCGTCACCCAGGAGATCAAGGACGAGGGCGGCGAGGCGCTGGCCGTCGTGCTCAATCTGCGCGACCTGGATAGCATCACGGCTTCCGTGCAGGCGGTTGTCGACGAGTGGGGAAGCATCGACATCCTCGTCAACAACGCCGCGATCTTCGTGCCGGGTGAGCTGGAGACGGTGCAGGACCGACACATCGACCTCAGCTTCAACATCAACCTCAAGGGCGTGATCCTGGCGATGCGCGCCGCCGTTCCGCACATGAAGGCGGGCGACGGAGGGCACATCGTCAACATCTCCTCGCGCGGGGCGCTCTTCCCGGGCCCCGGTCCGTACGACACCTCGA
>JASLOV010000062.1 GCA_030745285.1 Dehalococcoidia bacterium
TGGATCGGCGGCCCGGGCACACGCATCGCGCCGAGGTGCTCCGTCTCGAGATTCTCGAGGTAATCGTTCGCCCAGTACTGGGGATGCTCCGACATGCCGGCGTAGTCGAGCACCGGCGCATGGGGCACATCGTGCTCGTCGAGGCCCGGCAGCCACTCCGCCATCGGCTTCGTGGTGAAGATAGCGTCGAGCACGTCGACCAGCTCGTCCTTGTTGCTGGCGCGGCCCCAGGGGCTGGCGAAGCGCTCATCGCTCTTCAGCTCCGGGTGCCCGATGCCGTCGCAGAGCGCCTCCCAGAACTTCTGGGAGTTGGCGGCGATGGCGACGTGCCCGCCGTCCGCGCACTGGTAGTTGGTGTAGGTCGCGGCGCGGCGGCGCTGGAAGCCGCTCTGCTTGCCGGTGCGCAGGTACTCGTAGATCTGCTTCGACTGCATGGCGATCATTCCGCCGATCAGAGAGCCGTCAATGTGCTGGCCGATGCCCCAGCGCTCGCGCGCCATCAACGCGGTAGCGATGCCGAAGGCCAGCAGCATCGCGCCGATCTGGTCGGCGAAGCCGCCGATCAGCGCCTGCGGCTCGCCGCCCGGCCCCTCGCCCTGCTCGTACATCACGCCGCTCAGCGCCTGCGCGACGTGGTCGTAGCCGCCGCGGTACGCCCACGGTCCGGAGCGGCCCCAGGCCGATGCGGAGGCGAGGATGATGTCCGGGCGAAGCTGCTTGAGGTCGTCGTAGCCCAGCCCCCAGCGCTCCATCCGCCCCGGCCGGAAGTTCTCCACGACGACATCGACCGTCGGCACCAGCCGGCGCACGACATCGAGCGCCTCCGGCATGTCGAGATCGAGGGTGATGCTGCGCTTGCCGCGGTTATGGCCCTCGAAAAACGAAGAGAAGCCGTCCGGTGTGAGGCCGTTAGCACGGCCCATCTCCCCGCCGGGCGCCTCGACCTTCAGCACCTCCGCGCCCATGTCTGCCAGCAGCAGCGTCGCGAAGGGGCCCTGCTGGGCGCGGGTGAAGTCCAGCACGCGAATGCCGGCCATCGCCGACGGCCCCAGCCCGGTCAGCGGGTCCGGTGGCGGCATCGGCGTTGCGCCGTTTGCGGATGATCGGTCGTCGGTCGGTCGGTCTTCAGACATCGTCGTGCTCCCGGGTATCGCGGGTTCCGACGGACAGGGTACAGATTCGAGCGGGCACGGTGCGCGCGGGGGCACAGAGCGCTCGTCGGTTCGCTATGCTCCGCCTCGGCCGGCAGGAGCAGTGCCGGCAGCCGGCAGAGCGCGAACGAGGTGGGAACCATGGCCGTCGTTGAGACTGAGCGCCACGACCAGGTGATGGTCGTGCGCATGAACCGACCCGAGCGCCTCAACGCGCTGGGCCGCGAGATCCGGGAGGGCCTGGCGGCGGCGTGGTGCGAGTTCCGGGACAGCGACGACCTGGAGGTCGCCATCCTCACCGGCACCGGCCGCGCGTTCTGCGCCGGCGAGGACATGAAGGAGTCGGTCGGACGCGGCGGCGTGCGGGGCGGCCCGGGCGCACCCCAGTTCGAGGACCCGTTCATGGACGGCACATTGCAGAAGCCGGTGATCGCCGCCGTCAACGGCTTCGCGATGGGCGGCGGCTTCATGCTCGTGGAGCGCACCGACCTCCGTGTCGCCGCGCGGGGCGCGATCTTCGAAATGTCGGAGGCGAAACGCTGGCTGCTGGGCGGCTACGGTCACGGCTTCATCGCCAACGTGCCGCACCCGATCGCGACTGAAATGGCGATGGGCTTCCGCTTCACGGCGGAGCGATTGCACGAGGTGGGCTTCATCAACCGCCTCGTCGAGCCGGACCAGCTGATCGCGGAGGCGATGGGCATGGCGGAGCACATGCTGACGCTGATCCCCGCCGCGCGTGTGAACACGATGCACATGATGCGGCAGATACGGCCGCGAGTAGCCTCGAACCTGGAGGGGCTGGCGGACCGGCTCAGCGACCACGGCGCGAAGGATGACCTGATGGAGTCGCGTCGCGCCTTCGCGGAGAAGCGGACGCCCGATTTCCGGGGCTGGTACGACCCCGCCGACCGCCACAACCTGCCGCAGCTCGAAGAGGAGTAACAGCATGCCGACAGCCGAGACTCAATCATTCAGGGAGATGCTCGCCGGCCCGATGCCGCTGACGGCGACACTCGTCTCCAATCCGCTGATGGCGCGACTGGCGGAGCAGGCCGGGTTCCTGGCGCTCTACCTGGGCGGCGGCATGCTGGGCTACTCGAAGGTGGTGCTGGAAGCGAATCTCAACGTCACGGAGCTGGTGCAGGCGGGCAACGACATCCGCGCCGTCTGCTCGCTACCGCTGATCCTCGATGGCGCGACGGGGTTCGGCGACCCGATGCACATGCACCGCACGATCCCGATGGTGGAGGCGGCGGGATTCGCGGCGATCGAGATCGAGGACCAGCTGATCCCGAAGCGCGCCCACCACCACGCCGGCGTCGAGCACATGATCCCCGCCGATCTGATGGCGGCGAAGGTGCGCGAGGCGGTGGCGGCGCGGCGCGGCGAGGAGTTCGTGATCATCGCCCGCACCAACGGCATCCGCTCCTCCAACTTCGAGGACGCGATCGAGCGCGCCGCCGCTTACAAGGCCGCGGGCGCAGACGTGCTGATGCTCTCGCCACGCAACGCCGAGGAGGTGCGCACGATCGCGGAGCGGCTGGAGCCGCCGTTCATGCTGCTGGTCGGCATCGGCGGCACGGCGACGCTCGGTGTGAGCAACGAGGAGCTGGGGCGGCTCGGCTTCCGCCTGCTCGTCGACGCCGCCCAGCCGATGCTCGTCGCCTTCCGCGCCTGGAAGGAGCTGTACGACTCGACGGCCGAAGACCTCAGCAGCCCCGTGCTCACCAGCGAGGACGGTCGCCGGCTCCGCCAGGAGCTGAACGAGGCGGTCGGCCTCGAGGAACTGCTCAAGATCGAGCGCGCCACCGTCGAGGACGGTGAGCACGGCGGGTAGCGGGAGGAACCGCGAGCGCCCGCTACTCCGGCGCCCCGAGGCCTTCGGCTTCGAGGCGAGCGTCGATGAACTCCAGGAACTCCGCCGCGACGGCGAGGGCACGGGCGGAGTCGTGCTCGTCGTACGCCTCGGCGGGGACGCCGCCGGGCAGGCCCGAGGGGTAGCGCGCGCCGAGGTAGTGCTTATCCAGCAGCGCCGCGTTGGACTTCACGAGGTCGAAGGACGGGTCGAGCGCCATCGCGTCCTCGCAGAGGTCGGCCAGGGCGTGACCCCAGACCTGCTCTGCGCCTCGTGCGTACACGTAGCCGACGACCGCCTTCTCGGCGGCCTGGTCCTGCGGCGGGGTGACGCTCCAGGCGGGAATCTGCGGCTCATCGGCGACGAAGAAGTTGTAGAGGTGCCGTGAGAGGAAGCGAGCGCAGGCCTCCTGCTGCACGATGATGTCGATGATGTCCTCGCCGTTGAAGTTGCCGCTGTGCCCGAGGAACGTCTTCTCGCTGTCATCGTGATCGTCAGGGTCGTAGCTGAACTCGGAGTCGTAGCCGCCATAGGGGTAGAGCGGGATCGGCTGCCGGAACGTCCAGCCGGTGAAGGCCCGGGCGGCTATCTTCACGTCGGTCTCGGTGTAGGTGCCGATGCCCATCGTGAAGAGTTCGAGCAGCTCGCGGC
>JASLOV010000063.1 GCA_030745285.1 Dehalococcoidia bacterium
CGCCCGGGATGATTGTGAACGGGGCCTGCCCGTCGCCTCTCAGGGCATAGCGATAGTCGGCGCCGCCCAGGCTCTGCGCTGCCGCGTTCAGCTGGAACTGGTGGTGCATGTAGAGCGGCAGCAGCACGTACTCGAGGTCCGACATCGGCTCGCCCGGCCGGATCGCCTCGGGCCCGAAGCGCGCGAGGCCGATCCGACGCACCTCGATCTCATGCTTGAGGTGCTCGACCAGATTGGCGCCATTGTCCCAGACCGACGCCGTGGGATGGCCCGCGCCGATGAAGCGATTGTCCGTGTGCCCCATATAGATGAGGCCGGCCTGGAGGCCCTCTTCCGTGATCGCTAGAAGCTCGGTGACCTCGTTGGTGCCGGCTGGATAGTGCTGGTACAGCCAGGTCACCGACAGTTCGTCGTACTCGCCGATGCGCTGGAGATACGCGTTGGACAGGTCGAGGTCCCCGGACGCGGTGATCTCCACGAGCGGCGCCGGGTAGTCCATGACGCTTTCCCGCCCGAACGCGCTGGCCATGTAGTTATGCGGGAATCCCAGGGTGTGACCGACCTCGTGCGCCGACAGTTGCCGGACCCGAGCCAGCGCCATTTCCACGGCGTCTGAGTTCTCGGCGACTTGCGCGAGATACTCAAACCCGGCGGCGCTCGACAGTCCGCAGGACTGGTAGTAGGCGCCCTGCCCGTCCACGAAGGGCGGCACGACGCCCTGGCCGTGCAGGTAGTCCTGGCGCAGCCGCAAGCTGCCCAGGTTGACGTTGCCCTTGATGATCTCGCCCGTCCGCGGATCGGCGACCGACGACCCGTACGAGTAGCCGCGCGTGCGCCGATGGGTCCAGTGGATCATGTTGTAGCGGATGTCCTGCGGGTCGGCATCGGGTGGGAGAACCTCGACGCGGAACGCGTCGATGTACCCCGCGGCTTCGAACGCCTGGTCCCACCAGGACGCCCCCTCGATGACGGCGCTCAGGATCGGCTCGGGGATTCCGCGATCGACGTAGTAGACGATCGGCTCCACCGGTTCCGACCTGGCCGCACCCGGGTCGCGCTTCTCCAGGCGATGTCTGGCCACCTGCCGGACCTGCAAGGGCTGGTCGATCGGACTCGCGTAGTCGAAAATCGTGGGCCCGTTCGCCCCGACCCGAGGATCGAGCACCCGCGGGCGGTAGCCGTCGTCGGGAAGCCTCACGAACGAGTGGTGCTGCCGGAGCGTCACGGCTTCTCCGGTCGCCGCCACGCCGTCGACCAGGGATCCCGGGTCGTCGCTGGTGAAGGTGAGGAGCGCCTCCACCTCGGTGTTTTCCGGAAACGAGCGGGTGCGGGGCAGGTGGATCACGCTGCGATCGGCGTCCAGCTCGTAGCGGCCCTGCCCGCGCCGTGCCAATTGCTCGACGACCCGGCGCGCGTCACGCAGGAAGAACTCCGTCCCGTCGACCAGCACGCTCGTCCCAGTCGCGGCCACGACCTCGAAGCCCCAGTGCACGGATGGGGCAAAGGCGTCGCGCACCGCCTGCACCTCATCCAGATTGTCCGAGCGCGCCTGGTAGCGATAGTTGGGCTCCATCAGGATGACGCGGGGGCCGACCCGTCGCGCCGCGAGTACGAAACTGCCGCCGAGCTGGCCGCGGTCGATCCCGACCGGATTGCTCCCCAGGCCGGAACCCATGGAGACCAGGTAGATGAACTCGGTGTCGAGCTCGTCGATCTCCCAGTACAGCCTGCCCTCGGCATCGTCCCAGTGGAGGTTGAAGAAGCCCTCCATGGCCGTCGTCCCCGCCGTCGCGTCGGCGATGGACGGCAGCGGCTGGGCCTCGGCCGCAGAGGGGGCCGGACCCAGCAGAAGTCCACAGGCCAGCAGTCCGACCGCCCACAGCCGTGCCCCCGCCCCGATCAGCATCTCCGCGCGACGTGATGATGTCGTCATCCGGCTCCTCCATTCGCTGGCGTTCGCATCTACCGTGGCGCCAGACCGACAAGTATGTATCATGGAGCGTTTGATGAAGGGGACGATCGTCGGTCATTCATTCAAGAAGCGGGAGCGCATGATGAATCGCAGGATCCTGACCCTGAGTGCCGTCTTCGTGTGCGGGTTGCAGGTGGGGGTGTCGGCTCAGGCGCCCCGACGCGCCGATCGGCCCGGGCGGGCGATCCGCCTCGACATGCCGATGACGAATTCGATCGAGCGGGCGCACGCGGCCGGCACCCGTGACACCACCGGGCGGCCGGGCCCGAACTACTGGCAGCTGACGGCCGACTACACGATCGACGCTCGACTCGATACGGACACGCAGACCATCACGGGCAGCGAGACGATCGTCATGCACAACGCCAGCGACGAGGCGATGACCGAGATCGTCCTGCGCCTGGACCACAACGTCTTCCGTGCGACGGTCCCTCGTGGCAGTTCGGTGCCGGCGGAGACGACCGACGGGATGATCGTAACGCGCCTCAGCGTCGACGGGCAGACCGTCGATCTCGATGCGCCCCCGCCGCCGCGCGGCCGCGGTCGCGGCTCCCAGGCCCCCGCCGGCCCGCCTCGCCTGGCGGCGTCGGGTATGGACCAGACCGTGGCGGTCGTCACGCTGGCGACGCCAATCGCTGCGGGTGCTTCGGCGACACTCGAGATCGACTGGCACACCAAGCTGCCGGGAGGCCCGAGCGGCCGGGGCCACCGGATGACGCAGCGCTGGGACGACACGCTGTTTCAGCCGACCCAGTGGTTCCCGCGGGTGGCCAAGTTCGACGACCTCCGGGGCTGGAATTCGGGCGTGTATCTGGGACCCGCGGAGTTCTACAACAACTTCGGTCGTTTCGACGTGAGGCTGGACGTGCCGGGCGGCTGGATCGTCAGCGGCACGGGTGTGCTGCAGAATCCCGACGAGGTGCTCACGCCAACCGCCCGCGAACGGCTCGGGCGGGTGCTGGACTCGGATGCGGTGGTGACGATCGTGGGCGAGGACGAGGTCGGCCCCGGCCGATCCACGGCGCCTGGCGAGCGCCTCGTCTGGCACTTCGTCGCCGACATGGTGAACGACTTCGCGTGGGCGACCGCCGACCGGTTCATCTGGCAGGCGTCGCGGGCGACCATTCCCGAAAAAGGCCCCGTTCCGATCCACATGGTCTACCTCCCGGAGCGCGCCGACCGGTTCGAGAACGCAATCGCTCTGACGCGTCACGCGCTCGAGTTCTACTCCGCACTCTGGGTGCCCTACCCGTTCCCGCAGCTCACCCTCCAGGACGGCCCGAGCGCGGGAATGGAGTATCCGATGGTGATCAACTCCAACCAGGGAGCGGCCGATCACGAGACCGGGCACCAGTGGTGGCCGATGATGGTCGGCACCAACGAGCGGCGCTACGGGTGGATGGACGAAGGCTTCAACTCGTACATGGGGATGTTCTCCAGAGCGCACCGCAACGGCGAAGAGCCGGATCTGGACGGCCTGGGACAGAGCTACGGCAGCATCAGCGGCGACGAGGACGAGCCGCCATCGATGTGGGCCGCCAACTACGCCGGTTCGATGTACGGCTTCCAGACCTACCGGAAGACGCCGCTCATGCTCTCCATGCTCGGAGGGATCGTCGGCGATGCCGAGGTCCAGCAGGCGATGCGCGGGTACACGCGGGCCTGGAGCTTCAAGCATCCGTCGCCGTGGGACTATGCGTTCTTCATGAATAACGCACTAGGGCAGGACCTGGGATGGTTCTGGTACTACTGGTTGTGGACGACCGAGTCGGTCGACGGCTCGATTCAGGACGTGGCTACAGCCGAGACCGGGTCGGAGACCGTCGTGACCGTTCACCAGGATGGCCAGATGCCGTCGCCGGTCGTGCTGCAGGTCCGATTCTCAGAGAACGGCAGCGCACCTCGTGCGATGTCCAACGCGGAGATGGTCGACGACACGACGGCGCTCGTCACCTGGCCGGTCGACGTCTGGTTCGGAGGGAGCCGGACGTTCGACGCGCGGTTGGACTTCGGCTCGCGGGTCATCGAGGAGATCGTGCTCGATCCGTCCTGCCGGTTCCCGGATCGCGATCCGAGCGACAACGTCTGGTCACGGCAACCCGGTGCCGCGGCGACCGGTGCTTGCCGCTGATCGGGGACGCTCGCCGGCGGGTGTCCGACGCCCAATTCGACCGCTCGCGATCGGTTGCGACCTATGGTTGAGGCCGATCGCCGGGCCAAGTTGACAATCATCACATCGTTGATATATTTCCCCGATTCGCTAGATAGGAGCGGCAGGAATGCCGCACGAGTCGACTCGTCTCCGGTCAGACGACGCGCCGAGTTGCGCGTTTGACCCGATTCGGTCCGCGAGCCTGGCGAGCCGCTTCGTGGCGGACGTCCACGACGGGCTCTTGGCCGGACGGCTGCGGCCGGGACCTGGCGGAGTGGGTCCTCGCGAGCCACCGTGCGATAGACGGCAGAGCCTCGAGGCAGGAGTAGCGTCTCATGAGCAAGTTCATCGTCGTGCCGCATATGCGGCTGCAAGAGTACGTGGCGGAAGAGAAGGGATACTTCAAAGACGAAGGCCTGGACTACGAATTCCGATCGGGCGAGCGGATCGTGGCCAGCATCAAGACGGCCGATGAGCTGCCGCCTGAGGAGTGGCGCGGCGCCTACCAGACGTTCGAAGGCGATGGCCGGGGCTGCTCGCTGAGCTCCGCGTGTCACTGGACGGTCAACATGGCCGCCTCGGCCGGCCACGGCCGGGTCTGGGGTGGGGCCTACTCGGTGAGTCCGTCGGGAATCTACGTTCCGCCCAGCTCGGACATCAAGCGGCCAGAGGACCTGGCCAACGTTCCCATCACCGTGGGGTATCAGTCGGGCAGCCACTATTCGACCATTCAGGCACTCGAGCCGTTCCTCGGGCGCGACAAGATCAAGCTGCACTTCGGTGGCATGCTGTTCCAGCGGCTCGAGTTGCTGGTTGACCGTGAAGTTCCGGCCGGGAACGCGTTCGGCGGACCGGCCTATCTGCTCGAGCAGCTGGGTTACGTCAAGATTCTGGACACCACGTTCATGGTCGCCGCGATGGTTCAAGAGGGCGTCGACCTGGCCGACGTCGAGAAGTGCTACCGCGCGCTGAAGCGGGCGCAGGCCGATCTCGATCTCCGTCCGGAGCTGTACACCCACTACTACAAGAACATCTTGCCGAAGCGCTTCCACGATCTGATGGACACCCGCACCTTCGGTCCGGGTGAGCGGATCGTGTTCCAGCCGTACTCGAAGGAGATGTTCGACGCGACCCAGAAGTGGGTCGAGCAGTGGCAGATCTTCTCAGACGACAAGATGGGCAGCGACAAGTACGAGGAGGCCGTGGTCGCGGCTGGCTAGCCGGCTTCCGCCGCACGACGACGGGGAGAGCGGGAATGGCAAGGATCGTGTTCGGGCTGGGCAGTTCACATGGGCCGCTGTTGTCGACCCCGCCCGACCTCTGGACGGGTCGGGTCGAGGCAGACAAGCAGAATCCAGCCCACCCCTTTCAGGGGGGCACCTACACGTTCGATGAGTTGGCGAAGCTCCGCGCGCCCGAGCAACTGGCGGCGCAAGCCTCGCTGGAGGAGCGCACCAAACGGCACGCGACATGCCAGACGGCCATTGCCACGCTCGCCGAGCGCTTCGCGGCGGCCAAGCTGGATGTCGTCGTGATCGTCGGGAACGATCAACGGGAGATGTTCAAGGAAGAGTTGACGCCGCCGTTCAGCGTCTTCCACGGCGAGTCGGTCGAGAACATCCCGATCTCGAAGGAGCGGCTGGCCAAGCTGCCGCCCGGGCTGGGCGCATCATACTGGGCGAACAGCCCGCCGGAGAAGGCGGTCTACCCGTGCGTGCCGGCGCTCGGTGAGCACATCCTGCAGACCGCCGTGCAGGACAGCTTCGACGTCGCCTCGATGAAGGGGCTGCCCGAAGGGCCGCGGGACCACAAGGGGCTGCCCCACGCCTTCGGCTTCATCTACCGGCGCATCATGAACGACGCGGCCGTGCCCTCGGTCCCAGTCGTGCTCAACACGTTCTTCCCGCCGAACCAGCCGAGCGTGGAGCGCTGCTTCGAGTTCGGACGGATGATCGGACGCGCCGTCACGTCATGGGGTGAAGAGGCCCGTGTCGGGGTGGTGGCTTCCGGCGGCCTGAGTCATTTCGTCATCGACGAGCAGTTCGACGAGCAGTTCCTGGCCGCTCTGAAGACGGGGGACAAGGCGCAGTTGGCGGCGATCCCGCCCGATCGGTTCCGCTCGGGGACTTCCGAGGCCAAGAACTGGGTCACCACCGCCGGCGTCCTCGCCGAGGCGAACCTCGAGATGACGGTCGTCGACTATGTCCCGTGCTACCGGTCCGAAGCGGGGACCGGCAACGCCATGGGGTTCACGGTCTGGGGCTAACCCGCGGTCGGGGCGTTCTAGAGGAAGTTCGTCGGCCAGATCAGCGTTCGCCACTGGTGCGACACCGGCGTGTTGTCGAACCCGAGGCCTTCCTCGGGCTGCTTGAAGTGGCGGCCGATGATGTCGACGAACAGTTCCAAGCTCGGATTCGCGTCGGGGTCGAAAGAGTAGATGTCGTTGATGCAGATCTGCCGCGCGGTCATGTACCACCGGTGGTTCTGGGCGTACTCCGCATCTCTCTGAATATGAGGCTCCGGCTTGTAGTCGGTGCCGAAGTAGCGGATGTAGGCCTCCGGGTACTCGTAGCCGGCGGCGAGGTCGGGATAGAAGCGCAGCGCCTGGTGGTAGCGGACCGCCCAGCTGACGCGCTCCGACACGTAGGGTTCGATGAGCGCCGCACCCCAGTAGCCATGCTCCGATCGAGACAGCGCGAAGACGCCGATGTCGTGCAGCAGGCACGCCAGGACCGTCTCCTCGTCGAGGCCGGCCTTCAGCGCGAGCGCGCCGCTCTGCAGCAGGTGGCTGGCGGGCGCGAACCGGTACTTGAAGAAATCGATGAGTGTCGGTTTGTCCGGAATCCGAGGCAGCCGCGGATCGTGGCCCATCTGAAAGTGCCGGCCCTGGTTCCGCTCGCTCGCCTCGGCTCGGGCCGCGACGATGTCGGCTTGCGGCGTGCCGAACTGGCAGAATCGCGACCGCACGATCACGCCCTCCTCCAGTTCCTGCATCATCCGCTCTTCCAGCGCCTCGGCCTGCTGGGAGATCGACAAGGCATAGCCCGCGCCGGCCGCTGCGCCCGTGGTCAGAAACTTTCTCCGGTCCATGTGATTCATCCTCGTGGGCTTGGGCGAGCGTCATCGACCCGCTCGTTCGTGCCTCACTCTACAGGGTCGGTCGAAACGTTGGCAAGTGAACCGGGCGCTTCGTCTTCGCTCTCGGTCTCGTTCTCGATCCGGGCGGCGCGTTCCGCACGCCGCGTGGCACGCGTCACCCGGCGCGCCAGGAAGTGCACGGTGACGAGGTTGACGAATCGGCCCGTCGCGAGCGACGCCAGGGCGCCGGCGATGCCGTAGGTGGGGATGAACAGTGCCGCGCCGCCGAGTGCGGCGATGGCACCCGCCGCGCGCGCGACGAACATCGCGCGGGACTGGCGCAGGACCAGGAGCTGTGTGTTCTTTGGCTGGATCAACAGGTTGAGGAACGACGCGATCGTCCATAGCCGGAGTTCGAGGACGTAGTCGGTGAAGGCATCGCCGTAGAAGGCACCGAGCGTCCACGGCGCGGCGAGGAAGAGCAGCAACAAATAGGGACCGGCCAAGACGACCATGTAGGTGCGCGTGCTGCGCACCGACCGGACCAGGCCGGCGACGCCGTCGGTGCCGTAGTGGGCGCCGGCGCGCACCTTGTCGAAGCTGTCGGTGGAGGTCACCAGCGTCTGGGCCGGCACGACCATCTGGCGCGTGGCCGACATCACGCCGGCGGCCGCCGCGCCCTGGATCGAGGCCAGGAGCAGGTTCATCCCGTGGTTGAACGTGGCGCCGACGGCGAAGCTCAAGGCCGTCCAGCTCGAGAACGACCGCGTGTCCGCCCAGCAGCGCAGCGGGTTGCGGGTGGGCGTCCAGCGGGCGGGTCGCATGAACGGCACGGCGGCCAGCAGGCCGGAGGCACTGGCGGCGGTGAACGAGAGTACGGCGGCCCACGGCGTCGGATACCAGGTGCGCGTCACGGCGATGGCGACGGCGTAGGCCAGCACGTAGGCGACGACCACGACGATGAGGCCGCGGCGCTGGCCGATCTGGTAGAGCCAGCGACGATGGAACATGTAGACCGACAGCGTGGGCAGCGTGACGCTCGTGTAGGTGAGGATCGTCGCCAGCGACGGCGGGCCGCCGACGGCGGCGACGAACTGGGCCACCAGCAGCAGCCCGCCCGCGAGTGCGGCGGCGATCAGGTAGTTCAGCCAGAGCCACGTCGGACCATCGTCGCGGAGCCGCTCGGGCGAGTTGCACGTGATGATGAACGGCAGCACGACGAGGTGATGCTGCAGCTGGTTGGTCATGTAGGACAACGTCAGCGCCAGCGTGAACGCGCCGAAACTGTCGGGCGGGAGGACCCGGGCGAAGACCATGAATGCGACGATGCGAACCAGGGCGACCGACCCCTGGTCGGCGAGCGCGACGCCGCGCTCGGCGTTCATTTCGAAGGTGGGGAAGTGGCGAATGGCTCGTCGGATCACGTGTAGCAGTCTGCGGGTTGCCCGGTCGCAGTGGGCAGCCCTCGATCGTAGCGCCTCGTGCCGAGCCGCGCCAGTGCTCGGCGGCGTCGGCTCGTGCGCTTCTGACGAATCGGGTGTGAGGGAGGGAGGAGCGTAATGGGAGAGGTCAATGTCGAGGGCGCCCAGCGGCCGACCCGGACGAAGCAGGAGATGGGGGGCACCGGCCGCAGTCAGATGTTCAGGCGCCGGATGCCCGCGTCGGCACGGCGACAGACCTTCCTGCGCCGGTTCGTCCTGGCGCCGGCACGGGACGCGCTGGTCAACGAGGCGCGGACCGAGGTCGACGACGTCGAGGCGATGACCACCGAGATCAAGGCGCTCGTCAGGGAGATGGGCGCGGAGGCGGTGGGGATCGCCGCCTACGACCCGCGCCTGGTGTTCGCCGACGCGCCCGAGCGAGACCATCGCCACGTGATCGTCTTCGGGTTGTCGATGAAGTACGACTGCCTGATCGACATCGGCCCGCGCTCGCAGGCTGAGGTGCACCGCGTGTACTACACGCTCGACGACATGGCCGTGCGGCTCGCGCAGCAGATCGGCTCCTACGGCTACAGCGCCTGCGCGCAGCCGAACATGGGCGACATCCCACTGCCGGCCTACGGCTATCTGGCGGGCCTTGGCGAACTGGGCAAGCACGGGTCGCTCATCTCGCCGGAACTCGGGTCGTCGTTCCGCCTGGTCGCGGTCTCCACCGACCTGCCGCTGCTGGTCGACGGGCCGAAGGACCACGGCATCGACGAAGTGTGCGCGTCGTGCAACGTCTGCACCCGCTTCTGCCCCGGCGACGCGATCAAGCCGGACAAGAAGGAAGTCAACGGCGTACTGCGCTGGCACGTCGACACGCCGGCCTGCCAGCCGTGGTTCTACAAGATGCATGGCTGCAAGATCTGCCTGATGGTCTGCCCGCTCAACGCCCGCGGCCGCTTGAAGGCCGAATTTCAGCAGGTGGCCGCCGACATCCGTCAGGTCAAGGATGCGCAGGGGATGGTGCGACTGATCGAGCAGCGGACGGGCGAGGAATACGCCGACGGCGACGGCAACGGTGACGATGACGATGACGATGACGGCGGGGTCAGTTCGACGGACCGCTGAGGTCGGGCTTGGCACCCACCCAGGCTGGGGTGCCCCCCACCTCGTTTAGCCCGGCCTTGCCGAGTTCGGCCACCCGTTCGCGGTAGGTCGCCCTGACGCCCAGGAGGGTCAGCGCCGCGGCCACCGACACGCCGATCAGCAGCAGGAACGCGTTCCGGTAGCTGCCCTGTGTGTCGTACATGTACCCGACGAGCGGCGGCCCGATGGCGAAGCCCACCGCGACGCAGGCGGTCAGCACACCGATCGTCCGGCCGAGCACGCGCGGTCCGAAGCAGTGCTTCGACAGGACAGGAATGTCGACGATGGCACCGCCGTGCGCCAGGCCGCGCGCGACCGTGAACAGCACCAGCATCGGCAGCAGCTGGACCGAAAACGCCAGAACGATTGCCACCGCCATCAGGCCGTAGCACCACATCACGCCCTTCACCGACAGCTTGTCGTACAGCCATCCGAACCCGAGCTTGCCCGCGATGCTGACGACGAAGACGGCGCTCAGCACGGTGGCGGCGATAGAGCGGGCGAACCCGACGTCTCGCTCGAGGTAGAGCATGAGGTGCTGGCCCATCGACTGATCGGCCAGGCCGATGAGCATGACCGCCAGTGCGACCAGCCAGAACGAGCGGCTGCGGAGCACCGCCGAAAAGTCCATCTCGGCCGGGGCTAGCGGGTTGTTGGGCGGTTGTGGCCGCGGGCCCGCCCCCGCCGTGGCTGCCGCGTCGGCAGCGTCCGGCTCCTTCACGATCCAGAGAAAGACCGGGATCGCGACCAACCAGATCCCGCTGCTCAGCAGCGCGACGGTCATCCGCCATCCGTAGGCCGCGATCATCGCGGTCGCCAGGAGCGGCGTGAACGATCCAGCCACGCTCGTGCCCAGCAGCGCGGCACCGATGGCGAAGCCTTGCCGATGCAGGAACCGCTGCGAGACCAGGACCTTGACGGCGATCATGACGGCGATCGCCCCGGCCCCCATCACGAGGCCGGCCGCGTAGAACTGCCAGAGCGTCTCGATCCACAGGAAGCCCACCATCGCCGCGATTGACACGAGCGAGAAGACGACGACGATCTTCCGGATGCTGAAGCGATCGGCGAGCGCGCCGAAGAAGATGCCGAAGACGGCGCCCGCGCCGAACTTCAAGCTGGCGACGAATGTGACCTGCGCCCGGCTCCATCCGAACTCGTCGATGATCGGCGAGTAGATGACCGGCATCACCATCGTCGGCACGCCGAACGCGAAGACGATGCAGAGAAACCCGGCGGCGACGACCCGCCAGTCCTCGGTCGCTGCGCCCGCGACGTCGCTCCGCGGTTCCAGGTCTGTGGCCATGCGTCGTGCCTAGAACGTCAGCGTGTACACCTCGGTCGCCGTGCCTTCGTAGATCCGGGTGCGGTCGGCGTCGGTTAGCCAGTCGATCGCGTCGATCTTCTTCTTGACGTCGTCGATCCACTCGCCGGTCTTCGGGTCCTTGGCGGTGCCGATACCCGGCTTCTCCGACCCGAACATGCAGCGGTCCGGGCCCACCCACTTGAACAGCAGGTCCAGTGACTCCTGCGTGTACAGGCAGGTGTCGAAGTAGAGCTGCTTCAAGTGGTCCTCGAAGGCGCCCTGCTTGCGGCGTGACCACATCGCCCGATACCGGCCGATCTGATAGGGGATGGCGCCGCCGCCATGCGAGATGATGATCTTCAGTGTCGGGAAATCCTTGAACACGGTCGAGCTGAGCAAGGAGACGATCGCGATGCTCTCCTCGTTGATGAAGTGCAGCGAGTAGGGCTCGCGCGGCGACCGGCAGCTCGCGGAGTGCACGAGCGCCGGAATGTCCAGGTCGACGAGTTTCTCGTAGATCGGATACCAGTATTCCTCGCCCAGGCCCGGCGGCGGCTCGCCTTGGCCTTCGTTCGGGTCGGGGTTGAGCAGACATCCGACGAAACCCAACTCCTTGACGCAGCGCTCCAGCTCCTCGATCGAGTTCTCGGGGCTGACGCCCATGTTCTGGGGCAGGCCGGCGACGCCGCGGAAGATCTCGGGGAACAGCTCGCACTGCCGGTGGATGACGTTGTTCACCGCTTCGATGTACCAGCGGACCAGCTTCTCGGGCTTTTCGCTGTGCATCATCGTGTACGGACGCGGCGAGACGAGTTGCATGTCCGTGCCGACCTCCTTCAACTGCTCGAGGTGCGACACCGTGTTGAACGTCGGCGTGTTGAGCGCCGCCACGATCTGGTCGTCGGTGATGCCGAGGCGACCGCGCCCGTGCGCGCCGCGATGGGCCAGCAAGCTGGCCTTGTAGGCGTACAGTTCCTGGGGCGCCGTAACGTGGGCATGCGTATCAATGACTCGCATCGTTCAGTCCTCTACCGATCTCCGGGAGTACCGATCTCCGGGAGCTCGGGCCGAAGCAATGAAATATGGGAACGATATGATATTTGCCCGACCGGGCTGGGTCAACGCCAGATCGCCGGCTCCGATTCACGCGCGCCGGCTCAGCCACATGTTCACGTCGAAGGCGTTGAGGTCGGCGAAGCGCATCATCTCGGCCACGGCGACGATGGCGTCGGTCGCCGTGGCGTCCGGTGTCAGCGGCGCTGGATGCTGTCCGGTCTGTTCGGCGCGATCGGCGTAGAGTCTGACGGCCGCCGTCACGGCGCGCGCGAGGTCGTCGTCGGACGGGATGGCGGTGTCGGCGCGACGTCGCGATTCGTCAGCCAGGCTCACGAACGCGTCTACGACCTGGGCGGCCGCCTGCTCGTGGCCGGGGTCATGCGTGGTTGCCATGGGCACCTGTCTTCTTGGAATCTGGTGAGCTAGCGCGCCGCGCCACTCGTGCGCGGCAGGGTGATGAAGACGTCGTTCCCGTCGGTCCGCACCTTGACCGGCCGCAGCCGGTACGTCGAGACGACAACGTGCTGGCCGGTCCGGATGTCGAACTCGAAGCCATGCCACGGACAGATGATGTTCAGCTGGTCTTTCGAGAAGACGCGTCCCGCGCTCTTCCCGCCCTCCCCGACGTCCTCGAGGACGAGCGGGAGCATCTTCCCCTGACACGCCGGGCCACCCAGATGCGGGCAGCGGTTCTCGTAGGCGTAGAACTCGCCGTCGAGCCGGAAGACGCCGATCTGGACGCCAGCGACGTCGACGACCCGCCGTCCTGGATCCTCGAAGCTGGAGGTGGCGCCGATCTTGACCTCAGGCATCTGGCATGCCCGCGTCTCTGGCCCGAGCATCTCTCGCCGCCGGCGCCCCAATGCCCGCGGGTTCGTGTTCGTCCGCGCCGTCTTCGGGCCGGGGCCGCACGCGTTGGGCGGGCAGTCCGAAGAGGCGCGCGGCGTTCAAGCCGAGAATGTTCCGCTTCGCCTCGTCCGACAGGAACGGCAGTGTCGAAATCGTATGAGGCGGGTCGAAGTCCCAGTGCGGCCAGTCCGAGGCAAAGAGCAGCTGGGTCTCGGCCTTCATCATCTTCATCGTGAGTTCGAGCGCCTCGGGATGCGCGCGTTCCATCGGCTGGCTGGAGAAGTACATCTCCTGCATGTACTCGCTCGGCAGCTTCTTCAGGCCTGGGGCTTCGTTCTGCCGCATGAGGAACTCGTGATCGAGGCGCTGCATGAGGTAGGGAATCCAGGCCATCCCAGCCTCCACCCACAGGGTCTTGAGCGTCGGGAACCGCTCGGGCATCGCGTTGACGATCCAGTTCGTGAGATGAATCAGGTTGTAGTGCGGGAACGACAGCGAGTGCATCGAGATGAAACGGTTCAACGTGTGAAACGACGGGTCGTTCCAGTTGGGGCCGGCATGGAAGACGAGCGGCTTGCCGGTGTCCGCGATCATGGCGTACAGCCGCATGTAGGCCGGGTTGTGCACCGGTGCGTGACGCACCGAGGTGACGGTGAACCCGACGACCCCGGGTACGGCGCCGAACTCCTCGACCAGCTTCTCGCAGGCCTCCGGCGAGTTGAACGGCAGGTAGGCGAGACCGAGGATGCGCCGCTCCTGCGGCAGGATGATGTCACGTAGCCAGCGGTTGTAGGCGCGCGCCAGGTACAACTCCGCACCTTCGACCGGGCTCAACCCCAGCAGCAGCATCGCCGTCGGAAAGATGACCTGATAGTCGACGCCCATCGTGTCGATGGTCCGGCGCACGATCTGGACGAAGCGATGACCCGCCGTGGCCGGATCGTCCGTGGGCTCGCGCGGCCCGCTCTGGTGTGGCACCCGGCCGGCCATTGACTGAAAGTTCTGCCCGGGCATGAGATTGCTCAAGGGCATCGTCACGCCCTTGAGCATCGCCTGGGCGGTCTGCTTCAGGACGTCGTTCTCGAGCAGGTCGATGATCTCAGGGAAGAACTGCGCTTCCTGCAGGTGCGCGTCGACATCGACGATCAGCTCGTAATCGGCGTGACGCCGCGCGAACCTCCGAGCGTGCGCCAGGTAGTCCCGGGTGTCGGTCGCCGCCGTGATCTCGGGCAGATCGCGCACTGGCTTCGGAGCGGGCTCGTTCGTTGTCGACATTCTCGCGCATTGTAGCGATTTCTCTAGGCGCGGGAGCGCGAATTCGGAAAGGATAGATGGCTGACCGCCTGAGGAGCAACACCGATGCTGCACCCGAAAACCCCTGGAATCCCTTGGCCGGCCGTTGCCCTGCTGGCCGTTACGGTCGCCTGCGCCGGCGACGCGCCGGTCGAAGATGCGCCCCTCAGCGCGGCGCCTCCAGGCCCGGCAATGGGGGAGGGCACCTGGACGACGCTCGACGGAAACGCCGTGCCGTACTCGGTCGCCGGCCGGGCCGACGCCGACGTGACCGTCGTCTTCGTGCACTGCTGGATGTGCAACAAGTCGTTCTGGGACGCCCAGCTGCCGGCGCTCGCCGGGGTGTACCGCACCGTGACCTTCGACATGCCGGGCCACGGCGAGGCGACATCCGAGCGCGACCAATGGACCGTCGCCGGTTACGGCGCGGACGTCGCCGGGCTGATCCGGGAGTTGGGCCTCACCGACATCGTGCTGGTCGGCCACTCGATGGGGGGTCCCGTCTCGCTACGGGCCGCGGCGCTGCTGCCAGGCATCGTGCGCGGCATCGTGGCCGTCGACACGCTGCACGACGCGGAGTTCAGGTTCGAGGGGGACCAGATCGAGGCGATGATGCAGGCGTTCGAGACCGATTTCGTCGGCACCTGCGGGCAGTTCGTTGCACAGATGTTTCCCGAAGACGGCGTGGAGCCGATCGTCGAACAGGTCCGAGCGGTGGGATGCGACGGGGCGAGAGCCGAGGTAGGGGCTGCGCTGATGCGCGACTTCGCGACGATCGACAGCCCGGCCTGGTTTCGGGAGGCCGGCGTTCCGATCAGGGCGGTCAATGCGTCGGCGCCGAACCCGACCAACATCGAAGCGAACCGCGCGTACGCGGACTACGATGCGGTGCTGATGGATGACGTCGGGCACTACCTGCACATGACCCGGCCCGAGGCGTTCAATCCACTGTTGCTGAATGCGGTCGCCGACATCGTCGGCGCGTCGTAGCTGGTCGATCTGATACGAGTTCGCGAGGATGTGGCTTCGTCGTGGAGTGCTGCTCGGCTGTCTACTGATGATCGGCGGAGGCGTTGCCTCCGCGCAGCAGTCTGCCGAAGAGGCACGCGAGCTCGGCTGGTCCAACGCGACGGACCTGAGCTACGTGCAGACGGACGGCAACTCGGCGGCGCGTACGCTGGGCTTCGCGAACCGTCTGCGATACGTCTGGCCCGACGCGCGCTTCCAGTTCGATATGACGTCGGTTCGGTCGGACACCTCGGACGACCGGTTCTATCAGGTCGACCCCGGGTTCGTGTTTCCCGTGGGTACCACGCCGGACGACCTCACGTTTCAGCTCGTCGCACCATCGCCGTCGCCCGATGTGGCCAACTATCTCGCTGGCGGCAAGTACGACAAGAACATCAGCGAGCAGTTCTTCTGGAACGCCGGCGCGAGTTGGGATCGTAACGAAGACGCCGGGCTCCTTCACAGGTACATCGCCTTTGCCGGCGTGGGTAACACCTGGAGCGACACCGAGGATCGGCAGTTCTCGACGAGCTACGGGCTCAGCGTGACCGATCGCGAGGAAGAGGCCTCCGACCCGGAGAAGGACCGTCGGTTCGGCGGTGCGCGGCTCGGGGTGGACTACCTGGAGCGGCTGAGTGCGATGACGGTCTTCGAGAGCGACTTCACGACGAACGTCAACGTGGCCAACGTGTCTGACTATTCGTTCAACACGACGAACAGTGTCACGGTGTCGATGAGCGAGAACCTGTCGCTCAAGGTCAGCCTGCAGCTGCTGTACGAGAACGAGCCGGCGCTGGAGACCGGTCTCGACGTCGTCGCGCACGCCGAACTGCTCGATCCAGACGGCATTCCCGGCTCGGGCGATGAGCTGTTCGAGACCGTGGCATCAGGCGGGGCGATGCTCGTACTCGGGTCGGCCGACGCTCGGAAGGGCAGCCTGGACACCGTCTTCCGGACGGCGCTGGTGATCACGTTCTGAGCGTGACGCCGGCTGGGCTCCGGAACCTTTCGGCGGTGTCGCCGTATCTGCTAGTGCAACCTTGGCTTGCTCTGCTGGCGACTCGCGCATGCTGAAACCCGCCGCCGTCTTCCTCGCTGTCGTTGCGACCATCCAGTTCGTGACCCTGAGACCCGCAGCCTCGACGCCTTTCCACGGGGACGGGCAGGGCGAGGTCGACGCGCTCATGGAGCGCGCCCTGGAGTCACGGGCTGAGAACTGGCTCACGCTGCACGATTACATCCTGGACGAGCGCGAGACCCTGACACTGGAGGGGCCCGGAGCCGTCAACCTGTACGGGTTCGACCACGAGTTCACATGGTACATCCGGGACGGCTTCTTGATCCGCAGCCCGGTGCGCTACGACGGCGTCGCGATCGACGGCGCCGAGCGGGAAGAGTTCGAAGCGGAGTGGCTTCGCGACGAGCGGCGACGCTACGCGCGGGCCGAGGAGCGTGACGTGGCCGACGAGTCTGACGTCGACACCGAGTCAGTCGAGCCTCGGTTGATCTCCGAGGCCAACTTCTTCGACTTCGAGTTCGAGCCGGGGAACTACTACTTCGCCGGTCGAGAGATTCTGGACGGGCACGAGGTCCTGATCATCGAGTACTACCCGACGCGGTTCGCCGCGGACGAAGACGAGGAATGGGACGAGCCCACGGACGACGAGGACGAGAAGCGCGAGCGGGAACGCGAGCGGGAAATGGAGAACATGTTCGCCAAGACGTCGCTCGTGACGATGTGGGTCGATCCCGAGGAGGCCCAGATCGTGAAGTTCACCTTCGAGAACGTCGGGTTCGACTTCCTGCCGCTCCGATGGCTGGTGCGCGTCGACGAGATGCGCGCGTCGATGGTCATGAGCCAGCCGTTCGACGGCGTCTGGCTGCCCGAGGAGATCACGATGCGCGGCCGCGTGACGTCCGCCTACGGTTCGCTACAGATGGCCTACACACGGGCTTTCTCGAACTACAAGGAGGCGGAGGTCAGTGCCACGATCCGGTCGTTCCGGCCTCCCGGGGAGTAGCATCCCGCGAACCGCCGGGCGAGCGCTGCTGGCCTGCGCGTTCGCGTCTGTCTACCTCTTCACCGCCCCCGTCTCCGTCCGGGGACAGGCGGTGGCCCCAGCCCAGCCCGCAGCGCTCGCGCCGCCCGAGGTTGTCGTCGAGGTCCGCGTTCACGGCAACTACTCAATACCCGACGGCGACGTGATCCGGCTGGCCGGGATCGCGCCGGGCGATTTGCTCGGGCCTGGCGCGGTTGAGTCGATCGAGGGGCGCCTCAGGCAGAGCGACCGCTTCGACGGCGTCGAGGTTCGCAAGCGCTACCGGTCATTCACGGCGACGCAGGATGTTGCGCTGATTCTGGTGGTCCGCGAGCGGGCGTCCGAGCCGACCGGCAACGTGCTGCTCCGGACCGGCCAGGTGCTGGCGCGGAAGTCGCTGTTCATGCCGGTCGTGTCCTACGCCGAAGGCTACGGCTTCACCTACGGTGTCCGGGCCAGCACGCTCGATCTGTTCGGTGCGGGCGAGCAGCTCTCGATCCCGCTGACCTGGGGCGGCAACAGGCGCGCGGCGGTCGAGCTGAACCAGGCATTCGAGCGCGGAACGCCCGGGCAGCTGCGGGCCGGGGTGGGCGTTTCCAGCCGGGAGCATCCCCATTTCGAGGTGGACGATCGCCGGGTCGAGCTGTGGGCGGGCGTTGACGTCGAGGTCGTCGACGGCCTGCGCCTCGGAGGAGACGCGGGGTGGACCGACATCGAATTCGATCAGACGAGTGACCGGTTCGCGACCTACGGTCTGAACCTTTCGTTCGACACCCGACACGATCCGACGTTTCCGCGCGATGCCGTCTTCGCCGAAGTGAGAAGGACTTGGCTCGCCCCGGCTGCGTTCGACGCGGTTGTCGGTCGCACCCGGGTCGATCTGCGCGGCTACAAGGGCGCCTTCGGTCAAGCCGTCGTGTCGGTGCGGGGGCTGTACGAAGGCGCCGACAAGGCGCTACCCGCCTACGAGCAGCCGCTGCTGGGCGGCGGCCCGACCGTGCGGGGCTACTCGTTCGGGCAGTTCGCCGGCGACAGCCTTGCGGTCGCGTCCGCCGAGCTTCGCCTGCCGCTCACCTCGCCGATGAACATCGGCAACGCCGGCGTGACGGTGTTCTACGATACGGGCGCGGCCTACGACGTCGGCCAGCGGCTGCGGAAGACCCGCTTCCACCAGGGCGTCGGCGCGGGGCTGTTTCTCATCGCGACGGTCTTTCAGCTGAAGCTCGACGTGGCCAAGGGGTTCGACGACGGCACGCACCTGCACCTGTCGGCCGGGTTCCAGTTTTGAACGGTGTCGCGCCCCGGGCCGATTCTCATCTCTGAGGGGCGGTCGGGCTGCTCGCCTTCGGGATAGTCCATCCCAGGAACGGACAGATCCCGCCGCCGGGCGGTCACGCGGCGGGCGGGAATGGACGCTGCCAGAGGGCGACGCCCCTTGGCACGTGACTTGCGACCCGTCCTCGGCATGAACAGCCTCCTTCAAGATCTGCGATACGGCGTGCGGCTGCTCTGGCAGAACCCCGTCTTCACCGTCGTGACGCTGGCGACCCTGGCCCTGGGCATCGGTGCCACCACAGCGATCTTCAGCGTCGTGAATGCCGTGCTGCTCCGGCCGTTGCCGTACGCCGAGCCGGACCGCCTGGTGCGGGTCTATTCCTTGACCGAGGGCGAGCGCTGGACCGCGTCGCCGCCGGACTTCGTCGATTGGCAAGAGTCTGACGCCTTCGACGCGATTGGCGCCTTCAACATGAATGCCTTCGCGCTCACGGGCGACGGTCCGGCAGAGCAGGTGCAGGGTGCGGCGGCGCGCGCGGCGTTCTTCTCGGTGCTCGGCGTCTCACCGATGCTCGGCCGCACCTTCGTCGAGGCCGACGAGACCGCAGGGCAGGACCAGGCGGTCGTCCTCGGCCACGGCCTCTGGACGCGTCGCTTCGGTGGCGATGCCGAGATCGTCGGGAGCGACGTGACGCTCGATGGCCGGAACCGCATCGTCGTGGGTGTGATGCCCGCCGGCTTCGAGTTTCCGAGAGGCGTCGAACTCTGGACGCCGCTGGCGTTCACCACGGACGACCTGACGACCCAGCGCGGCGCGCACTACCTGACGGTGGTCGCCCGGCTCGGGGACGGCCGGTCGGTCGATCAGGCCGACGCGGCCATGCGGGCGCTTGCCGACAACCTGGCCGCCGAGTACCCCGAGACGAACGAGGGATGGACCGCGACGGTGGTTCCGCTGGGCGAATCGATCGTGGGGGATCTCAGCAGCGTCCTCTGGGTGCTCGCCGGCGCCGTCGGGGTCGTCCTGCTCATCGCCTGCACGAACGTCGCGAGCCTCCAGCTCGTTCGGTCGTTCGGTCGCGAACGCGAGCTAGCCGTACGCGCGGCGCTCGGCGCGTCGCGGCGGCGGCTGGTGCAAGCCCTGTTGTGCGAGAGTCTGGTGATCGGCCTGATCGGCGGGGCGACGGGCGTGCTCCTGGCCCAGTGGCTCATCGAGGTGCTGACGTTCCTCGCACCCACGGGAATCCCGAGGCTCGAGGAGACGCGGATCGACGGCACGGTGCTCGCCTTCACGGTCGGGCTGTCGATCCTCGCCGGCGGACTGTCGGGCGTCGTGCCGGCGGTCCAGGCTTCGCTCCCGACCGGCCTCGCCGAGCGGCTCAAGGAGACCGGCGGCATCCTGTCGAGCGACCCGGCCCGGCGGCGCAGCAAGGCCGCGCTCGTCGTGCTCGAGGTGGCGCTGGCCGTCGTCCTCGTCACCGCGACCGGCCTCCTCCTCAAGAGCTTCGTCCGGCTCCAGCAGGTCGACCCCGGGTTCGACCCCAGCGGCGTGCTTACCTTCAACGTGTCGCTGCCCGACGCGCGCTATCCCGAGCCGCCGGCGTCGCGAGAGTTCTTCGCGGAGTTGCTCAACCGGGTCGAGCAACTGCCGGGCGTACGCGGCGCGGCGGCGATCTTCGGGCTTCCGCTCAGCGGGTTCGGCTATCAGATCTCGGTGGAGAGCGTGGACGGCAGGAGCCGCCGGACCTCTGACGCGGAGCGCAGCGTCCAGGTGCGCGTCGTCACGCCGGGCTACTTCCGTCAGATGGCGATGCCGATCGTCCAGGGGCGCGGGTTCGAGGAGCGTGATGGCCCCGAGGCGCCGCAGGTGGTGGTCGTGAGTGAGTCGACGGCGCGCCTACTCTGGCCCGGGACCGATCCGCTCGGGCACACCTTCTCGGTTGGCACGCGGCTTGGGCTCGGCGGCGAGCGCGTCGGCGGGGAAGTCGTCGGCATCGTGTCGGATGTCAAGGACCGCGGCCTCGCGGCCGACACCAGTCCGACCATCTATGCCGTGCACGCGCAGTTTCCCGAGAGCTTCATGAGTGTGACGGTTCGCACCGACGTCGCGCCAGTGAGTCTCGTCGGGCCGATCCGCGCCGAGATGGCCGACCTGGACGCCGAGCTGCCGATGTTTCGGGTGCGGGCGATGACGGACTTCGTCGACGACGCCGTCGCCGAGCCCCGGTTCGTCATGCTGCTGGTGGCCTGGTTCGGCCTGTCAGCGATCGCTCTGGCGGCGATTGGCACCTACGGCGTCATGGCCCATGCCGTCGGCCAGCGCCGGCGGGAGTTCGGCATCCGGTTGGCCCTGGGGGCGCGTGCGCAAGACATCGTATCGATCGTGCTGAGGCACGGCGTCGCGCTGGCGGCGCTCGGCGTCGTAGGTGGGCTCGCCGGCGCGCTCATGACGACCCGCCTGCTCCAGGGCCTGCTCTTCGGCGTCGCGCCGAACGACCCGGCGACGTTCGCCGCGGTCGCGGCGCTGCTGCTCGCGATCGGTGTGGCGGCGTCCTACCTGCCGGCGCGCCGGGCCACGCGCGTCGATCCGCTCGTGGCGCTGCGCGACGAGTGACGAGGTTCATCGCCGCGTGCTCAGCGCGCATCAGGCTCCCGATCTCGACGGCCTGATCCTGAAGGGTTCGATGACCCTGCCCATGCCTGTTCGGCTCCTCCGAGTCGCACCGGCGAACTCACTTCACCGTGATCTGGACCACCACGGAGGGGTAGAATTGGCGCGTGCCGCCGGGTATGAGCGTGGTCATACCTTGGGCCCGGGTCGGCACTTATAAGGAAGACGTAGTGATTCAGTGCGATATCGGGCTCTGTGTCGGGTGCAGGATCTGCGAGGTGACCTGCAGTGCCGCGCACTTCGGTGCGGTCCTGCCAGCGCTCTCGCGCATCCGCGTCGCCAAGCTGGAAGAGATCGGCATCGACATGGCGGTCGCGTGCATCAGTTGCGCCGAGAAGCCCTGCCTCGTCTGTCCGACCGACGCGCTGGCGGTCGGGGAGCGGGGAGAGATCGTGCTCTCCGCCGAGTTGTGCACCGCGTGTCAGGAGTGCACCGACGCATGTCCGGTCGGCGCGGTCGGATTCTACGAGGACCATCCGCTCTTCTGCGATCTCTGTGACGGCGATGTCTCGTGCGTCTCGACGTGCCCGACCGACGCGCTGTCCTACGTGGACGAGTGCGGCGCGTCGCTGGAGGCATTTGCCGAGTCCGACGGGTGTCCGGCCGAGAAGCGCACCATCTACGTCGCGGTGCAGGGCGTGCCGATTCGTGAGAACTGGGCCGCCGGCCGGAGAGTCGATTCATGAGCATCTGTCGCGGAACGGCTCTGCGCGTCGATCTCACGACCCAGGAGATCGTCAAGGGCGAGACTCCCGACGACGGCATCGGCGGACGGAGTTGGAACAGCCAGACACTCCTGCGCGAGTTGGCACCGGGCATCGATCCACTCGGTTCCGAGAACATCCTCTGCCTGTCGGTTGGCCCGTTGACGGGCAGCGAGTTGATCGGCAGCTGTCGCTTCATCGCGAGCGCGAAGAGCCCACTTACGGGCTTCCTGGGCGATTCCGGCGCGCGCGGCTTCTTCGCGCCCGAGCTGCGCTGGGCCGGAGTCGATCAGATCGTGCTCACGGGCGCGGCCGACCGATGGGTCTATCTGCTCATTGACGATGGCACGGCCGAGCTTCGAGACGCGTCGCATCTCGTCGGACGCGACATCACGGAGACGACCACCGACCTTCGTACCGAGTTGCACGACCCCGACCTGCAGGTGGCCGCCATCGGCCCCGCCGGAGAACACCTCGTCCGATACGCGATCATTTCCTGCAATCTGGCGCGTGCGGCCGGCCGGACCGGCATGGGCGCCGTGATGGGGTCGAAGCGGCTGAAGGCGATCGCCGTTCGGGGCCGCCAGCCCGTGAAACCGGCCGATCCCGATCGGTTCCGGCGGGCCTGCGCGGCTCTCGCGGCGTCCATCGAGGGGCACCCCGAGTTCGAAGCCCGCCGACTGTACGGAACGACCCGGATCATGGACTCGCTGGCGGAGATGGGGGTGTTACCCGCGTATCATTTTCGCAGCGCCCACTTTGACGAGGTCGAGAAGGTCAACGGGCAGGCGCTGCGACGGGACCATGTCGTCAAGCCGAAGTCCTGCTACAACTGCAACATCTACTGCTCGCGGTACAACGTCACGGAGTACAACGAGGGTGAGGGCCCCGAGTACGAGGCGCAGGCCGGGTTCACCGTCAAGTGCGGGAACACCGACCTCGAGTTGGCCGTCGGCGTGTCGAATACGGTCAACCGGCTCGGGCTCGATTGCATCAGCACCGCCGAGGTCATCGCGTGGCTGATGGAATGCCGCCACGAAGGGCTGATCACCGACGCGGACGTCGGCGGCATCGATCTCGGGTGGGGCTCGCGAGAAGCCCTGCTGCGACTGCCGGAGATGATCGCGCGGCGCGAAGGGATCGGAGACCTGCTCGCCGACGGCTCGCGACGCGCGGCCGAGGTCTTGGGGCCCGAGACCGCTAGACTGACCGCGGAGGTCAAGGGGCTCGAGCTGTTCTCAGCCGATCCGAGGGGGATCAAGGGGTACGGCCTGATGAACGCCGTGAACTCCCGGGGCGGCGACCACTACCGGGCGGAACCTTCGATCGAGTTGACGGGAGACGAAGCCCTCGCCATCCGACGGGTTGGCAATCCCGATGCGGCGCATGCCAAGAAGGAAGAGGGCAAGGGCGCGCTGGTCAACTACGCCGAGCACCTGGGCATCCTCTCGGACAGCCTGACGATCTGCAAGAACATCTCGTGCTGCATGGACGTCGTCGACTTCGACCTCGCATCCGATGCCTACTCCGGGCTCCTGGGCACGGAGGTGTCGGCAAGCCAGCTCTGGGACGTCTGCACCCAGGTCGGTCAGGCCGAGCGCGACTTCAACCTTCGAGAAGGGCTCCGACCGGACGACGACACGTTGCCGCGGCGCTTCGTGGAGTCCCCGATCCCCGATGGCCCGGCGGCGGGCACGACCATTGACATCGCGAGGCTGGTCAGCGATTACTACCGTGAGAAGGGATGGCCCGAGCCGCCACGAGGGGAGAGCTGATGAATGCACGAGAGCAGGATCGCAGGCGCTTCTTGAAGAGCGGCGCAGCGCTGGCCGGATTGGCGGTGGGCGGGACCCCGTCGGCATACGGCCAGCCGATGTCGAGAGATGTCTCCAGGATTCCTCCCTACGGCATGCGCTCGCGGTTCGAGACCTCGCACCGGGGTAGCGGGAGACTGCACTCGGGGCAGTCGCCGCTTCAAGATTCGGTGGGGATCATCACCCCGAACCCACTTCACTACGTGGTGAGTCATGGGGCCTGGTCGCCGGATATCGATCCGCAGGCACATCGTCTCCTGGTCGACGGCATGGTCGACCGTCCGCTGGTCTTCACGATGGACGAGTTGAAGCGCCTGCCGTCCGTCACGCGGACCCATTTCCTCATGTGCGCGGGCAGCAGCTACGTGACGCGCGGACCGAGGCGGAACGCGCGGACCGTTCAGGAGACCCACGGGTGGACGAGTTGCGCCGAATGGACCGGGGTGCCGCTCTCCATCGTGCTCGCTGAGGCGGGCGTGCAGGACAGGGCCAGCTGGGTCGTCGCGGAGGACGTGACGCGGAAGTGGACGGTGAGCATCCCCCTGGCCAAGGCGATGGACGACACGGTGCTGGTCTACGGCCAGAACGGCGAGGCGATACGCCCCGAGCAGGGCTACCCGCTGCGGATGCTGGCCCCGGGCTTCGAGGGCACCCGTAGCACGAAGTGGTTGCGGCGAATCAAGGTCGTGGACGAGGCCTATCTCACCCGGTGGGAGATCACCGTCTACACGAACCTGATGCCGGACGGTAAGGCACGCTGGTTCCAGTTCGAGTTCGAACCGAATTCCGTGATCACCTTCCCGTCGGGCGAGCAACAGCTGCCGGGTCCAGGATTCTTCGAGATCACCGGCTTGGCGTGGTCCGGCGGCGGCGCCGTCCGCAGGGTGGAGGTGTCCGTCGACGGCGGTCGCACCTGGGCGGACGCGCAGATTCAGGACCCGGTGCATCGGATGGCACACACCCGGTTCCGGTTCCCTTGGCAGTGGCAGGGCGGCGAGGCGACGCTGCAGTCGCGCTGCACCGATGAGCGGGGGGACATCCAGCCATCGCTGGCCGAGTTGAACCAGATCTGGGGTGTGGACAACGAATACTGGACGACATCCACCAACCGGGTCCAGCACCTCAACGCCATTCAACCCTGGAAGGTCGATCGAGACGGGAGCGTTCGCAATGCGATATGGGAATCGTGACGTGATCGTGCCACTCGCCGTTGTGATGACCCTGGCCGCCAGCTCCGCGCTGGCGCAGGGACCCGCGTATGGACTGGGCAGGGCGCCCACAGCCGACGAGGTCAGTGCCTGGGGGATCATCGTCGGTCCCTCCGGACAGGATCTGCCACCGGGGAGCGGCACCGCCGAGGACGGCGCGAGCATCTACGGCGCGAAGTGCGCCTACTGCCACGGTCCGACCGGTGCGGAGCCGTACATGTCTCGGAGACGAGAGCGGCCGTTCACGCCGGAGATGTACTGTTGCTTCCCGGCGCCACTGGTGGGAGGCGAGTCCTCGCTCACGACCCTCATTCCCGTGAAGACCGTCGGAGCCTACTGGGCCTCGGCGACGACGCTGTGGGACTACATCGCGCGAGGGATGCCCCCGAACGAGAACTACCGGAACACGAGAGGGGGCTACGAGTTCGCCGAGCGAGTCAATGCGCAGGGCCCGCTCAGCGACGACGACGTCTACGCGCTCACGGCGTTCATCCTGTTTCAGAACGGCCTCGTCCAGGAGCGCGACGTCATGAACGCCGAGAGTCTGCCGAACGTCAAGATGCCTGGCCGTGACGTGATGATCCCCGCCGACCCGAACACGTGGTATCCGAAGCGGCAGGTCGATCCGCACGTCAGCCCGAACTCGCGGCCGTAGCCGTCGGCCCTCGTCGCGTGCCGCTCAGGCGCCTTGCGCCGGGCCGGCCGACTCGGGACTCGGATGCGCCGCGGTCCTGGGCACGACGGTTGACGCGGGCAGTCTCAGGAATCGCTCGAGCACGCGCTGGAGATCCGGCACACGGAGCGGCTTGGAGAGGTAGTCGTCCATGCCGGCTTCCAGACACCCATCGCGATCGCCGGCCATGGCGTTCGCCGTCAGCGCCACGATCGGCGTGTGGATGCCAGGGGCCTCCTGCCGACGAATCTCGGCCGTGGCCTGAAACCCGTCCATTTCCGGCATCTGGCAGTCCATGAGCACGACGTCGTACGTCCGCGCGCTGAGCGCGTCCACCGCGTCCCGGCCGTTCGCGACGACGTCGGCACGATAGCCCAGCCGTTCGAGCGTGAGCACGATCACCTTCTGGTTGACGACGTTGTCCTCTGCCACCAGGATGCGGGACTTCGCCTGGGATTCGTGTTCAGCGAGATCGTGGCGCGTTACGAGCGGCGCGTCCGGGGTCGTCGTGACCTGCGCCAGCACGGTCTGGACGCACGCGAGGAGCTGGCGGCGCCTGACCGGCTTCGTCAAGTAGCCGGCGAATCCGGCCGCCCGGGCCTCGGCCGCCTGTCCGCGCTGCCCGCTGGAGGTCAGCAGAATGAGCGCACCGTTGGCGAACGCCGGCGCCTGGCGGAGCCGGCGTCCCAGCTCGAGGCCATCCATGCCGGGCATCATCATGTCGAGGACCGCGATCGGATAGGCGACGCCGGCCTCGTGTGCGGCGGCCAGGTGAGCGAGCGCCGCCTCGCCTCCGATCTGGGCTTCGACCTGCATTCCGGCCGCGCCCAACTGCTGGGTGAGCAGCGTTCGATTCGTCGCGTTGTCGTCGACGACGAGGACGCGTACGCCCGCCAAGGCGGAGAGATCGACCGGCGCAGGGGCGGCGGTGCTCTCGGCCTTGGCCAGGCGCACGGTGAACCAGAACGTGCTGCCTTGTCCCTCGGCGCTCTCGACGCCGATGGTGCCGCCCATGAGCTCGACCAACTGCTTCGAGATGGCCAGGCCCAATCCGGTGCCGCCGTACTTCCGCGTCGTCGAGCCGTCGGCCTGCGAGAACGGCTGGAACAGCCGCGGCTGTGCCTCGGCCGGAATTCCGCATCCCGTGTCACGCACCTCCACGCGCAGGATGGCCGCGTCGGCCGAGTCGTCGTGCCGCGTCGCGCGCACGACGACCTCACCCTCGGCCGTGAACTTGACGGCGTTGCCCACGAGGTTCATGAGCACCTGCCGCAACCGGCCGGGATCGCCCGTCACCGTCACGGCGATGTTCGGATCGATGAGTGCCGTGAGCTCGACGCCCTTGTCGTGCGCGCGCGCCGCCAGCAGCTCGACGACGTCCTCGACCGTCGTGCGAAGATCGAACTCCCGCGACTCGATCGTGAGGCGACCCGCCTCGATCTTCGAGAAGTCCAGGACGTCGTTGATGATCGTGAGCAGCGCTTCACCCGAGCCGCGGACGGTCTCGGCGTAGTCGCGCTGCTCGCGGTTGAGCGATGTTTCGAGCAGCAGGTCGGTCATACCGATGATCCCATTCATCGGCGTCCGGATCTCGTGGCTCATCATGGCGAGGAAGGCGCTCTTCGCCTGGGTCGCCTGTCGCAGCGCCTCCCGTTCGCGGAGCGTTTCGATCTGCTTCGTGTGGGCCCGCTCCACGGCCAGCCGCGCCATCAAGATCAGCAAGACCGAGACGATCGTCAGCGCGGCGGACAGGTCGCGGAACCCGTCCAGCACGTCGGGCAACGGCAGCGCCGAGCGCAGCGCGTAGTCGAGGACGGGAATGAGGCCGAGCGCCGCGAAGATCAGCCAGGGGCGAGAGGCGGTCGTCGCCTCGTCCTCACCGGGCGCCGGATCCGCCGCCGTGGCCGGGGCGTCGTAGGCGGCCCACGCGTAGAAGAAGAACGGCAGGATCCAGGTGACGTCGTAGACGAAGACGCTGCGATAGACGCCCTGCCAGATGTCGATGTAGCTGATGGTCGACGTGACGAAGTAGACCAGGAGGCCGAACGCGAGGCGCCGGTAGGTCGACTCCCAGCGCGTGCCCCGCGTCGCGACCATGATGCCGGCCATGCCCGCCACGGCCAGCAGTTGCTGCAACTCTGAGAGCCACAGCAGCGACAACGACGCGCGATCCACGCTGTCCGGCGCGGCGACCAGGCTGGTGACGACGTGCGAGTAGAGGAAGCCGACGAGCACGGCCAGTCCGGCGATGTCGACGGCCGTGGTGGGCGCCGCGGCGTCGCGGCTCCCGCGATGGGGCTGCGCGAGGAGCGCCAGCAGCGGCGTCGCGCCGCCGAAGAGCGCGAAGACCGCATGCCAGCCCAGCCAGGAAGTTTCGCGGGCAAGCAGAAACTCGTCGAGCGTCCAGCCGATAAGTCCAATGGAGGAGACGGCGAGGCCGAAGGCGATCGTGGCCCAGAAGAGCCAATGACACCCGGACCACTCCCGGCGCCGATGGGCGATCACACCGATGCCCAGCAGCGGCGGGACCAGCAGCGTGCCGCATCGGAACCAGAGCAGGGCGGCCGGGAGATCTCGGAGGAGCCAACCCACCGTCAGGTAGACGAGCGAGTAGGCGGCTCCCGCCGCAAGCCAGAGCATTCACCAGGATTGTCGACCGGATCGCGCGAGGAAGACAGCAGATTGAGAGGCATCCTTGCACCGGATTCGCAGCATCCTGACAGCAGCTGACACCAGCGGACAGAAGCGTTGGTGAGCGACGGCGTGTTCGAGGCCAGCGTCCGAACGTCGTATCATGACGTCCGAACCACGAGCCAGGGGGAAGCGGTGAGCGAACAAGACGACTCGGGCGAGGCCAGGCGCCTGGCCGACGAGGCGATGGCGCAGATTGCGGAGGTGGCGTCGCGGCCGCCACCGCCTCCGGCGGCCGAGGTGCGCGCTGGGACGAGACGGCGTGTGGCGCTCATCGGATTGGCCGTCGGTGTACCGACGCTTGCGTTCCTGCTGGTGCAGGATTTCGCCGTCGGCGGCGTACGGGCGTTGCTCCAGCCGCGCCTCCCCGAGGCCGAGCTTCGCCTGCAGATACTGAGCACGGTCAACGACCTCGTCATCGAGATCGATGCGTTCTACGAGGACTACGGTGAGTTGCCCGAGAGCCTCGTGGAGGTGGCCTCGCCGTCTGCCGCCGGGTGGCGTTACACGCTCGTCGGGCGCGACAGGTATCGCGTCGAGCTCACGCAGGATGGGCAGTCGGTGACCTACGACTCGGCGGACGACGCCGACGAAGTGTTCGAGGAGGTACGGCAGCCATGACCGGTAGGAATCCTCGTCCGGCGCGGAGTGATCTCGGGTTCACGCTGATCGAACTGATGCTGGTTGTCACGATCATCGGCATCGTCGCGGCGATCGCGATTCCGGCCCTCGGCCGGGCGCGGATCGCGTCGTTCGAAACGGCGGCGATAGGAGCACTGCGGACATTGGGCAGCGCGCAGTCGGCCTTTGCGGCTTCCTGTAGCGGTGGCTACTTCGCGCCGTCCCTCGTCTGGCTGGGGCGTGCGCCCGCCGGTGGGGATGCATTCGTCCAGCCCGATCTGGTGGGGAACGGGCGACGCGTGGATCGGCAAGCCTACCAGCTGCGATTCGCGGCCGGCCGGCGAGCCCGGAGCAGCCCGGCGGCGTGCAACGGGCTGCGGCCGGGCCGTGCCGTCGAGAGCTACTTTGTCGGCGCCAACCCGCGGAACCGCCGGGAAGGTGCGAGGTACTTCGGGACCAACTCGAGCGGCACGATCTACCAGAGCACGCGCCGCGTACGGGTCACGCAGATGGGCGTGCCGCGGGCACCCGCCCGACCGATTCAGTAGCGGCGCTGCAGGTGTGACCTAGGAGGGTAACTTGGCCAGGAGCTGCCCGAGTTCGGTGACCTGCCGCTCGAGGTCCGCGTAGGCCTGCTCGGCCCTCGACAGGTCGGTGGCCCGACCGAACGATTCGAGCCGACGCGCCGTCTCGTAGGCGCCGTCCGTACCGAAGATGCCGACCGACCCCTTCAGGATGTGGGAGGTCCGGGCCACGGCCC
The DNA here is from genome assembly GCA_030745285.1 of Dehalococcoidia bacterium. Taxonomy (GTDB): domain Bacteria; phylum Chloroflexota; class Dehalococcoidia; order UBA2979; family UBA2979; genus SHYR01. The sequence continues at coordinate 29,744 of JASLOV010000063.1, forward strand.
CGGCATCCCGCCGCTCGACCGCGTCACGCACCGCCGAGAGCTGTGACGGGTAGGCTTGCAGAAACGCCTCACCGACCTGGCCCAACATCTCCGCGTCACCATCGAATCGGTCGATCAGCACGTCCATCGGCGTCTTCGCCTCTGTCGCGTGTTTCGTTCGACCCTGTCGGCCCATCAGGTGTGCCCGCTTCGTTCGGGCCACACACCCACCTGTCAAAGCAGGAACGGTGCCAGTGCGGCCCCGGCGACGATCGACGAAAGAACCAATGCTAGCAACTGTTTCGGTCACTGTTCTTCTTGGCTTGAGTACGGGAGCGGGCGGAAGCGCACACAAGCGGGCGCCCCGACGCACAGGTGTGCGCTCGGTCTCAGCCCCGCGCCCGACGGAGGGCCGCCTTGGCGCGCGCCAGGAACCGCCGGGGCTCGATCGGCTTCCGGATGTAGTCGTCGGCGCCGCGATCGATCAGCTGAGTCTCGGCGTCCGGGTCGGGGCTGCTCGTGAACACGATGATCGGCAGCCCCGCGGTTCCGACGGTCGCGCGGGCCCGCGCGAGGACGCCCCAGCCATCCAGCCGCGGCATCTCGAGGTCCAAGATCATCAGCGAGTAGACCTCCTGCTCGAGGGCCAGGAGGGCGGTGACGCCATCGGCCGCCTCCGACACCTGGCAGCCTTCCCGTTCGAGTAGCGCCTTCGCGAACGTCCGATTCGTCGGGTCGTCGTCGACGACGAGGATGCGTGCGCCGTCCAGGGACGCCGTCGGAAGTCCAGCCGCCGAACTGGTCGTCGGATCGGCCGCGCGCGAGATCAGTTCCGTGGTCGATGACAGCCCGGCGTCGACGGGCTCCGTGCCCGGGCCGCCGACGACCCGCTCGATCTCTCCGAGCGTCGTCAGGCACTGCTGCTCCATGGCCAGGCCGACCTGGCGCAGCGTTCGCATCCCTTCCTTGACCGCCGCGGCTTCGAGATCGGTTGCGGTCGCCCCCGAGGCGATCAGCGTCTGGAGCGCCGGACTCATCATCAGGGTTTCGACGACGGGAAGTCGGCCGACGAACCCGGTGCCGTCGCACTGGTCGCACCCGGATACCCGCATCGTCGCGGTGACGCCAAAGAGTTGGCCGAGCCGTTGCTCGTCGTTCGAGAGGTCCCCGACAATCCGGACGCCGCACGTGGCGCAGACACGCCGGATCAGCCGCTGGGCCACGACGCCACGCACCGTGTCCACGAGCGCCGAGGGGTCGAGGCCCAGGTCGACCAGCCGGCGGACGGCGCTCGCGGCGTCGTTCGTATGCACCGTGGCCAGCACCAGGTGGCCCGTCAGACTCGCCTGGACGGCGATCTCCGCGGTCTCGGCGTCCCGGATCTCACCGACGAGGATGATGTCCGGATCCTGTCGGAGGATCGCGCGCAGCGCCGAGGCGAACGTCACGCCCTGCTTCGGGGCGACCTGCATCTGCGTCGCCGCGGGCAGCTCGTACTCGATCGGATCCTCCACTGTCATGATGTTGACGTCCTCGGTGGCCAGCTCCCACAACGCGGCGTAGAGCGTCGTCGTCTTGCCCGATCCGGTGGGGCCGGTGACGAGGATGATGCCCTGTCGTTCCTTCAAGAGCGTCCGGAGGCGCTCGAGCTCCGGGTCGGCAAGTCCCAGCGTGTCGAGGCGCGCTGAGGACGTCGGATCGAGGAGGCGGATGACGGCCTTCTCGGACCCGCGCGTCGGCACGGTGGAGATCCGCATGTCGAAGACGCGGTTGGCGATCGCGAGGCTCGTCCGCCCATCGTGCGGTTTCAGGCGGTTCGACAGGTCGATATCGCTGAGCACCTTGATCCGGGACACGACCCGGTCCATGACCGGCAACGGCAGCTGCATGTAGTGACTGAGCACGCCGTCGATCCTGAATCGAACGACACCGCCGCCTGCGCCGGGCTGGATGTGAATGTCGCTGGCTCGGCGCGCGACGGCATCCCGGAAAATGAGGTTCGTCAGCTTGATGACGGGGCCGCCCTCGACCTCATCGGCCGTGACCTGGGCGGGGCCCTGGTCATCCACGTCACTGACGAGCGTCTCGAGATCCTCGTCGACGTGGGCGAGCAGCGTCTCGACGGCGCGGTCGGGCGAGTACCGTGACTCGATGATCTTCGAGAGCGCCGCGGGCGGCGCGACCGCCATCACGGGCTTGCGACCCGACGCGAACGCGATGGCTTGCTCGGTGTCGAGGTTCAGCGGGTCGGCGCTCGCGACGTGCAGGTTGCGGTCGTCCTCACGAAGTGGGAAGACCTGGAACTGCTGGACGACGCTGCTCGGCAGGAGCCGCGTGGCAGCCGAACGCGCCGCCTCGAGATTGGCGACCTCGAGGTTGAGTGCGGTGGCAATCGACTCAGCCAGATCGGTCTGCGAGACGCCGCAGTGCCGTGAGACGGCGGTCCAGGCGTCGGCTGCCGGCGTCTTCGGTTCGACCGCCAGATGCTCCGCGTCCTGGAGTCGGGCGGTACGGGCGGCGCGAACGAGCCAGTGGACCGGTTCGGATTGGGGAGCCATGAGGCGCTGAGGGAGTCTCGTCAGCTAGCCCTTGGTGTAGGCCGTCCGGTTCGACGATGACGGGCCGCCGAGTACGCCGCTGAGAGTCGTTTCGACCACGAGCGACGGCGGGCTCGCCAACCGGGTTGAGGGTTCGAACGAGAGTTTCCGTTTCACCTCGCTCGTCAGCGGCTGGCCGTCGTCAGGGTCGGGGAAGCTGTGGAGCGTCGTGATCACCAGCGTGTCACCTTCCCAGGCTGTCCACGAGACTTGCTCCTGGATCCCGCGGCCCATCATGACCGTGTGCTGCGTCTCGGTCCCGTCCAGCGGGTAGGTAAACTCGAGCGGCGGCTGCAGGTCGCCTCGCGAGAAGAAGACGTACTCGACGGTGAGCGTGTCGGCGTCCTGCGCGATCGTGATCGTCGACCCCCAGCCGCTGCCCATCGTGCCCGTCGGCGCGCCCCGGCCGCCGGGTGTCGGCCTCGCCTCGGCCGCCGCGGTCCAGTGTCCGGAGAAGTCGGGTCGCTCCTGCGCCGCGGTGCCGGTTGCCAGCAGGCCGGCCACGGCGGCCGCCACGATGCACGTCAATCTCGGTGATCTCGATCCTGCCTTCATTCGCTCTCTCCTCGTGCACCCGCTGTGCGCCGCACCTACCGCGTGCCGCCCGGTGGGACGTACGGGTCGTCGGCGCCGGCCGGCACGTTGGGGTACAGGTCGGTCGACGCCATGAACTCGGCCACGATTCGATCAGCCACACTCTTCACCCACGGGTTGGCGTCCTTGACGTCCGATTCCTCCTTCGGATCGGATCGCAGGTTGAACAGCCGCATCGTCGACGTCGGGTTCGGATCGCCCGGCTCCGGCCGGAACGCGTACCAGAACTTCCAGTCCTTCCATTTGACCGCGAGCACCCGGCCCCCCATGGCCATGAAGATGACGCTGTCACGGTTCGAGTGTGCCTGCTGGCCTTCGAGGAACGCGAGCTGATTCACGCCGTCGATCGCGCGGTCGGTCGGCACGATCTCCGGCGCCCCGACCGCGGCGGCCAGCGTCGGGAAGAAGTCGACCTGATGGACGATCTCGTTCGACACCTGCCCCGCGGGGATCCGGGCGGGCCAGCGGATGACGCACGGCGTCCGGATGCCGCCTTCCATCGCCGAGTTGTAGAACCCGTTCCAGGGCCCGGCCGAGCCGCGCCAGGGCCGCCGCCGCTCCGCGCCGTTGTCGGTGCACCAGAAGACGATCGTGTTCTCCGCGATATCCAGGCGGTCGATCGCGTCGAGCACGAGCCCGACGTTGTGGTCGACGTCCGCCATCGCGTCGCCGATGTCGCCCGCGCCGGTCGCGCCGGCGAAGTCGGGATGCGCCAGGGTGGGGAAGTGGATCTGGGTCATCGGATAGAAGAAGAAGAATGGGCGGTCGGCGTCGATCTGCCGCTCCATGAAGTCGATGCCGCGCTCGGCGGCCTCGCGGTCGAGCGTTCGCCGCGTCTCCATGTCGAATGGTTTCAGCTTCCGCGGCCGTTCACCGGCCCGACCCTCCCAGATGTAGGGCGTCTCCATCGTGGCCGGATCCCAGGTGTCGAAGGTCGTGAACTGCGAGGTGTGGCTCGTGCCCGGGATGCCGTACCACTCGTCGAAGCCCTGGTCGGTCGGCTCGCGCCGCCCCTCCCAAGTGTTGTCACCGCCGACGTGCCACTTGCCGAACAGTCCGGTCGCATAGCCCACCGACTGCAACGCCTCCGGGAGGGTGACCTCCCACAGCGTCATCCCGCTCCGCTGGGTCGCGCCGGCGCGCACGGCGTAGCGCCCGGTAAGCAGCGCCGTCCGGGAGACGGTGCACGAGTACTCGACAATGAAGTTCGTCAGCCGGATCCCCTCGGCGGCGATCTGGTCGATCCGGGGCGTCGGCACACCACGGACGCTGCCGTAGGCCCCCACCTCGCCCCAGCCCAGGTTGTCGGGGAACATCAGGACGATGTTCGGCCGCTCGGGCGCGGTGTCCTGCGCGGCGACCGGCGCCGCGGCCCCGGTGAGGCCGAGTCCGGCGAGGAGCCAGCACGCGATGAACCGACGTGGTCTCCTGAGCATCTCCATCCTCCGTGGTCTTGCGCGGTGGCGCTAGTCGCTGGTGCCCCTGACGTTCGCGATCAGATCGTCGAGTGTGACGATCGGGCCGTGAATCGGCGCGATCCGGTCGACCCGCAGGCCCAGCCGCTCGATGTTCTCGAGGAGGTTGGCGGCAAACGGCTGCAGATCGCGGCCCGGACTGTACGCGTCGGCCTCCACGAGCAACCGCGCCTCGGGGAAGTACGCCATCAGGAGCGAATCGGCGTGCGGGCTGCCCGGGATGTGATGGAGGTGCACCGTCATCGACGCATCTTCCAGGGTCCTCTCGTCACCGACCGTCTCGAGCGTCAGCTCCTGCGGATTCCGACTGAGCGCATCGGGCGCAATCGTTCGTTCCCGGTCGACCAGCGCTCGATAGAACGGGCCGTTCGCCTCGTGCGTGATGATGGTGAGCCCTTCCGAGACCGCCGCGCGTATCCCGCCGGAATGGTCGAAGTGGTGGTGCGAGTTCACCAACTGCGTTAGCGGCTTGTCCGGCACGAGTTCCCGGGCCCTGGCAATCACGGCGAGGGTCCGGGCTTCGTTCGGCGCCTCGAAGAGCATGAGGTGATCGTCGAACTCCACGAGGACGCTATGGTGGGACTGTCCACCCAACAGCCAGATGCCGTCCGCCAGCTCCTCCGTGACGACGTTGACCGGTGGCGGGCCAGCCGGCGGATCCGCCGACGCCGCGCCGGCCGGCGCGGCGAGGTCGCCGACATCCCCGTTGACACTCTGTGCCGTCACGTTGACGTCGGTCGTCGGATTGCCGGCGGTCGATGTCGTCAGGCGCGTCGGCAGCATCAACCCAGCGGCCTCCTGGTAGCCCGCAAACGTGGTCTCGACGGTGACGTCGCCCAGATTGGCGTTGTGCGCCATTGACGTGACGCGGCTGGGCAGCCCGGACTCGGCGTCGATCGCCAGCGTGAACGCGGCACCGCCGGCGGTCGTCACGTCGACGAACGCCTCGCCCGCGGTCGTCCCGGCGTTCGCGAGCGTCGACGCGGGATCCAGCGCCGCATGCACGCTCGTGATCGGGTGGTGATAGACCTCGGCGAGTCGATCGCGCGCGGCGCCGCTCGCAATCCGCGTCGCGGTGCCGTCGGGCGCGACATCGTAGCCGACGTCGCCATCGACGCCGAAGATCTGCGGCTGGGGATCCGGGCCGCGGAAGTAGGTGAAGGCGGGCGTGCGCGTCCGCTCGATGCGGGATCGCCCCTCCGCCAGGTCGACGCGCTGGCTGTAGCCGCTGACGATGTATTGCTGCCCGGTGGCGTCAGGGGTCATGTCCTGGCCCAGGTTCCCGGTTGTGCCGTCGCCCTCGATCGCGAGCGTCGTGACGCCCTCGACGAGATCGCGGCCGCCGAGCGCCGCCGCGGCATCCGCGACGACCTGCTGTTCCGGGGTGAGCTGCGTGCAGCCAGTCAGGGCGGCGATGACGAATAGGGTGATCCAGGGGCCTCGACTCATGATCGTTCTCCTCTTCGTGGCCACTTGCATTGGAATGTGAGGCCGAAGCATACCAGGGACCGACGGTCGGTGTCTCCACGGCCCGCGAGTTGTGGGGGCGCGTCGCAGCGTCTACCATGAGGCCGTGAGAATCGACCTCAATTGCGACATGGGCGAGTCGTTCGGCGCCTACACGATCGGCAACGACGACGCCGTGATGCCCAGCATCACCTCGGCGAACATCGCCTGCGGGGTCCACGCCGGGGATCCGTCGGTACTGCGCCGGACGATCCGTCTGGCGATGGCGAACGACGTCGCCATCGGCGCGCACCCGGGTTTTCCCGACCTGGTCGGCTTCGGTCGGCGTGAGATGAACGCCACCCCGGCCGAGGTCGAAGACCTCGTCCTCTATCAGGTCAGCGCCGCGGCCGGCATGGCCGCGGCCGAAGGTGCGCGATTGCAGCACGTCAAGCCGCACGGTGCGCTCTACCACCAGGCGGTGCGCGACGGGGACATCTCGGCCGCAATCGCTCGAGCCGTGGCCGCGGCCGACCGGTCGCTGATCTTCTTCGGCCAGGTCGGGTCGAAGATGCTCGATGCGGGTCGGGCGGCCGGCCTGCGCGTCGCGGCGGAAGGATTCGCCGACCGTGCCTACGAGCCCGACGGGTCCTTGGCGTCCCGCCGCAAGGCCGGTTCAGTCATTCACGACCCCGATCGCGTCGTCGCGCGCGTGCTCCAGATGGTGACCGACGGGACGGTCGAGGCGACCGATGGCTCGACGGTCGCCATCGTCGCCGACACGATCTGCGTCCACGGCGACACCCAGGGCGCGGAGCAGTTGGCGGCAAGAATCAAGGCCGGCCTCGAGCGGGTCGGCGTGGCGTTGCTGCCCGTGGGTTGCGAGGACTCGGACGGGTAGCCCCGAGGCCCCCTAGATCTTGACGACGAAGCGGCCGCGCGCATCTCCCTTGAGCAAGGTGGCGAATGCGTCGGGCAGGCCGTCGAGTGCGATCTCCCGCACGATCGCGTCGGCGTGGGTCAGTGCCATGTCGGTGGCGAGTCTCTGCCACACCTCCCGGCGCCGCTCGGCGGGGCACATCACCGAATCGATCCCGAGGAGCTTCACGCCGCGGAGGATGAACGGCAGCACCGTCGTGCTCAGCTCCACGCCGGCGGTCAGCCCGGAGCTGGCGATGCACCCGCCGTGCCGCATCGTGCGGGTCAGCCAGGCGAGGATCGCGCCGCCGGCGGGGTCGACGGCGCCGGCCCACCTGGCTCTTTCCAGCGGGCGGGTGCCCATCTCCAGCGAGTGCCGCGACAGCACCTCCCGCGCACCGAGTGCTCGGAGGTAGTCGTGCGCATCGTCCTTGCCGGTCAGCGCGGTGACCTCGTAGCCGAGGGTCGCGAGCAGCTCGACGGCGATGCTACCGACGCCGCCGGTCGAACCGGTCACGATCACCGGGCCCGCTTCCGGCGTGAGGCCGTTCTGCTCCATTTCGATGATCGACAGCGCCGCCGTGAAGCCGGCGGTCCCGATGGCCATGGCGTCGAACGGTGACAGTTCGTCAGGGAGGGGCACCACCCAGTCGGCGGGCACGCGGACGTACTCCGCATACCCCCCATCGTGGGTCACGCTCATGTCGTGGCCGGTCACCAGCACGTCGGTGCCCGCGGTGAACCGAGGGTCGGTGCTCGACACGACCGAACCGGCGACGTCGATCCCGCCAACCCGCGGGAAGCCCCGGACGATCCTGCCGGTCCCGGTGCCGGCGAGCGCATCCTTGTAGTTGACACTCGAGTAGGCCGTGCGAATGACGACGTCACCCGGGCTGAGCTCGTCGAGGGCCATGGTGACGATCCGGCCTTCACTCCCGCCGTCCGCCTCGAAAATGCGAAATGCCCTGAAATCGTCCACCGATCCGTCACCCTTCCTTTGTGTCCGCCGGCGCCATGTCGGCCTTCATTTGCTCCCAGGCCTGCCGGGCCTCCTCGACCGACCCCTCTTCCTCGATCGTCGTGATGTCACCCGGTTCGCGATCGAGGACGACCGCCTTCAGCACGCGACGCATGATCTTGCCGCTCCGGGTCTTCGGGAGCATCGTCACGAAGTTCAGCTCACCGACGACGGCGATCGCGCCCAGGCCGTGGCGGATCGTGGCGATCAGCTCACGGCGTAGCTCGTCCGACGGACGCTGGTCGGTCTTCAGGAGCACGAACGCCGAGATCACCTCGCCGCGTGTCTCGTCGGGGCGGCCCACCACGCCGCACTCGGCGACCGCCGGATGCTTGAGGCAGGCGCTCTCGACCTCGATCGTGCTGAGGCGGTGCGCTGCGATCTTGATGATCTCGTCGGCGCGTCCGCCGAACCAGACGTAGCCGTCATCGTCGACATGCGCCGAGTCGCCGGTGTAGTAGGCGCCGGGGATCTTCTCCCAGTAGTCGCGGCCGTAGCGCTCCGGCTCGCCCCAGAGCCTGGCGGTGAGGCCGGGAAACGGCTGCTGCAGCACCATGATCCCCTTCTCGCCGACGTCGCACCGGGAGCCATCCGGCCTGACGACCGCGGCTTCGATGCCGGGCAGCGGGATCGTCGCCGAACCGGGTTTCACCGGCAGCAGGCCGAGGCCGTAGGGGTTCCCGAACACCGGCCCGCTCGTCTCGGTCTGCCACATGTTGTCGAGCACCGGCACGCGGCCACCGAGAATGGTCTTGGCCAGCCACTCCCACGCCGGGGGGTTGAGCACTTCGCCGGCCGAGACGATCCGTTCGAGCCGCGAGTGATCGACGCTGGCGAGCGGTCCGTCGCCGTAGCGCATCAACGCGCGGACCGCGGTCGGTGAGGTGAAGATGCCGGTGACGCCCAGATCCTCGACCGCCGTCCGCCAGTTGCCCTCGGGTACCGGATAGTCGAGCGCGCCCTCGAAGACGACCGTCGTGCAGCCGGCCAGCAGCGGGGCGTACACCATGTAGCTGTGGCCGACGATCCAGCCGATGTCCGACGTCGCCCACCAGACGTCGGTCGGCTTCAACCCGAAGCACCAGTGGCCCATGCTGGAGACGTGCACCTGGTAGCCGCCGTGCGTGTGAACCGCGAGCTTCGGTTTCGCAGTCGTGCCGGAGGTGGCGAGGATGAACGCCGGCGCGTTCGCCTCCATCGACACCCAGTCGCCGGACTGCCCCTCGGCACCGGCCAGGAAGTCGTCCCAGGCGACGTCGCGACCGGGTTGCATCGGCCCGTCCTCGGTGCGCCGCAGGACCACCACGCGCTCGACGTCGTGACCGCCGCCGGCGAGCGCTTCGTCGACGATCGGCTTCAGCGGAACGTGTTTCCCTTTGCGATAGGCGACGTCGGCGGTGAAGACGACCCGCGACCCGCTTGCCGAGATCCGGTCGGCCAGCGCGAGTGCCCCGAACCCGGCGAAGACGACCGAGTGAATCGCGCCGATCCGGGCCGCCGCCAGCATCAGGACGATCGCCTCAGGGCAGGTCGGCATCGACAGCGTGATCCGATCGCCTGTCGCGACGCCGAGGCCGCGGAGCGCGGCCGCGACGCGCGTGACCTCCTGAAGCAACTGCGCGTACGTGAGCGCGACCCGGTCGCCCCGCTCGTTGAAGTAGACGAGCGCCGTGCGATCGCCCGCGCCGTCGGCGACGTGCCGGTCGACTGCGTTGTGCGTCAGATTGGTCTCGGCTCCGACGAACCATCGAAACGTCGGTGGATCCGATTCGTACACGCGGTCCCAGGGTCGGAACCACGGCAGCTCGCGGGCCGCGCGTTCCCAGAACGCTTCAGGGTCGCGCCGCCCGTCCTCGATCCAGCGGGCGACCTCCGGCGGTGCCAGGCGACTGGTGATGGTCATCCGATGTCTATCGTTCTAGTGTTCTAGCGGTCAAGGCCGGTGCCCGGCGGCCGCTTCAACACACTGAGGTCCAGCGTGTTCACCTCGTCGATGATCCGGGCGTAGGCGCGGGTCGTGTTCTGCAGACCGGTCCACGGCACGGTTTCCACCGTTTCCAGGTCGCTGTGGAAGTAGTGGAAGAAGTCGGTCGTCGTCAGCCCCGGCACGAACTGAAACACTCGGCTCAGGTCGCCCGCCGGGGCCCGGGGATTCGGCTCCAGGTAGGTGCTGATGCCGAACTCCCTGAACGCGTCGAGGGCGATCTGGTTCAGCTCGGGCCGGGTATCACCACCGGCATACCAGTGGAATGCCGTGTAGGAATTCGACCAGATGACCTCGTCGTCCCGGTTGAGATAGCGCGGACGGATGATCGTCTGCACGGTCGACGGGTGCTCCGCATTGATGAGCAGCGCCGTCTTGTCGAACAACGTCTCGTGGTTGGCCGCCAGCCACATCCGGCCGACGCCGAACCCCGGGCCGCTGTTGTGGTGGCCATCGAGGCCGATGAAGATCAGCGTGCGCGGGCGATCGGCCTCGGGCACGGCAGCGTAGTGCTTGGCCAGGGCGATGACCGACGCCACACCCGACGCGTTGTCACCCGCGGCGTCGAAGAACCCGTCACGGTGGGCCATGAGGTAGATCGTCTCGTCCGACCGGCCGGAGAGCGTGCCCCAGACCATGGCCGTCTGGAGGTCGGGCACGGTCTCGACGTCGAGGCGGACCCGCACTCGCGGTGCCAGGCCGCGTTCGATCAGTTCGCGCAGCGCCACGCCGTCGTCGTTGCCCAGCGACAGCGTTGGCACACCCGTCGCGACCGGGTAGGCCTGGTATCTGAGGTTGCCCGGCAGCAGCCGGGCGTTGAAGATCGCCGCGGCGCCCTTCTCGGCGGCTCGCTCGAGTGCGTTCTCGTCCGGCAGTCCGAGCAGGGCCGAGACGAGCACCGCCTTGCCGGCGACGTCTCGACCGGAGAAATCGGCTTCGGTCCCCAGGCCGACGTAGACCAGTTCCAACTCCAGCCCTTCGCCGGTCGTGCCCTCCGATCGATAGAACGGATGGGCGGTGGCCAATCTGAATTCACCGGCGCTGGTGGTGACGGTGACGGTCCAGGACTGCGGAAACCACTGCGGGGTCAGGTCGAACGGCTGGACGTGGACATCGCTCAAGCCGATCTCCTCGAACCTGTCTTCCAGCCATTCAGCGCTCTCCCAGTCCGAGGACGCTCCGATGATCCGACCCCAGTACTGCGAGTTGACGGTGTCGCGATAGCGGCGCGAGATCTCTTGCTGTTCGATGATGTCGAGCTGCATCGCCCGGCCGTCGATTCCGGGATAGTCATCGGTGCCTGGTGTCGGCCATTCCAGGAAGAGGTCGTCCAGTGCTTCGAGCGTGTAAGGCGCCACGCTGAGCGGTCGCAGCGGCCGGAGCGGGCGCAGCGGGTCCAGCGCCTGCCCGCTCGACGCACCCGGCGACAGCCAGGCGAACGCGCCCAGCACGATCGCGATCGCGACCCGGACGACGCGAATCCTTGGCGACATCTCTTGGCAGCCTGCTTCGTGAGGGACCGCTACGGCGTCATGTAGGGCGTCAGCCATGCGTCGCGCAGCGTGACGGCACGCGCCGGGGCATTCGGAATCTCGACGATCTCGTAGGTCGTGGCGCGGTCGTCCTGGAGACGCACCGGCACCGTCACGATCCGATCGCTCCGGGCGACGAGCAGTTCGATCGCGTCGCCTGCGGCCTTCTGTTGCAGGCGCGCCTCGAAGGTCGAGGGGACCGCACGATCGCCGTCGAGCATCAGGATGACATCGCCCGCCATCAGGCCGGCGTCGTAGCCGGCGCCGCTCGGGGGCATCGCGGACACGATGACGCGGTCGGCGTCGACCGCCGTCGAGACGCCGAGGGACCGCCGTGGTGGCCCCTGGCCGATCTCGAGGCGTAGGCCAGCGTGGCGCAGGTAGGCGTTGTAGTCGAGTTCTTCGACACCCGAGACGTAGCGCGCGAACAGATCCGAGAAGTCCCGGTCGCCGCCCGCCTCGGCAGTGATCAGTTCGACCGCCTCCTGGAAGCCGCCGTCCTCGGCGAAGCCCGGCTTCGGCAGGCCGTGTTCGGCCATCAGGTAGCGGAAGACGTCGTCGAGACTCGCGCGACCGTCGGTGCGGGCGCGCATCTCCAGGTCGATCAACAGGCCGATGAGGCTGCCCTTGATGTAGTACGAGATCCCGGTGTGGGCCGAATTGTCCGACCGCGTCCAGGCGTTCCAGCTGGCCGATTCGACGGAGGTGACCAGCCGACCCGGTGCGCTCCGTAGCGTGTCGATGACCTTGGCCAGTTCGGCGTAGAACTCCGGCCGCGTCCAGAGGCCGGCACGCGTCACCGAGAGGTAGCCGTAGTAGTCGGACATCCCCTCGGAGACGTACAGATTGCGGGTGTGCTGCGGCCCCGAGTAGTCGAACGGCCCGAGAATCTCCGGCCGGATCCGCTTCACGTTCCAGAGGTGGAAGAACTCGTGGGCGAAGAGGAACTGCAAGCGATGGTAGTCGGCCGAGTCGAGGTCGTCGTAGCGCTTGAAGCTGATCGTCGTCGAATTCAGGTGTTCGAGCCCGCCGCCGCGCCGGTTCTGGCCCGTGAGCAGGAAGACGTAGCGATCGAACGGCACGCCGCCCATCATCTCGGCCTGCTCGGCCACGATCGCCTTGATCTCACCGATGAAGTGATCGGGGTCGTAGCCGTGCGGGTTCCGGATCGCAACCTCGTAGCGGGCGCCGTGATCGTCGAAGGTCAACAGATCCAACTGCTCGGCGACGTCGATCGGCGAATCGATCAAGGTGTCGTAGTCGGGTGCCGTGAAGACCCCCGGCCCGGTCGCCGTGAGCCCGGTGGCGAACGTCCATCCCGCGGGCGCGTCGACGGCGATCGTCACTGGCCCGGTGGCCGGATAGGGCGGGTCGCCGACGACGTACATCAGCGAACGGGTGCCGCTGATCCTCACGAACGAGTCGTCCATCGAGCGCGGGCCGACGTACACCTTGTAGTGCACCCGCACCGTCGGCGCGGCGGGCCGGATCCGCCATCGGCTGGTGTCCACCTGCACCGCATCCAGCGGCTGGCCGTCGCCGTCCTCGGCCCGGAGT
>JASLOV010000064.1 GCA_030745285.1 Dehalococcoidia bacterium
GGACGATCGACGAGGTCTTCTGCGTCTGGGAGGAGGCCTACGAGTCGGGGGGGTTCGCGCAAGTTCCGGAGCTTCGGCGCGACCATGAACAGGTGCGCCCCTTCAACGGCGTCGGCCTGAAGAACCATCCACGCGGTGTGAGAATCGGCTCGTGGGCGTGGGACTACCCGGGGATAAGCTGGGGCGTCGAGGTGGACGGCACGCTGAACGACGCGACCGACCGCGACCGCGGCTGGACGGTCGAGCTGGCGTTCCCATGGGCGGGAATGGAGCTGCTGGCCCGCGCCGACGGCCGCGCGCTGCCGCCCGAGGACGGCGACACCTGGCAAATCGATTTCTCCCGGTTCAACCAGTACCGCGAGGCGCCGCCCGCCGGCGATACCGGCGGTTGGGCCTGGAGCCCACACCACGTTTGGGACTCGCACGTCCCGGAGTGCTTCCCGTATATCGAATTCTCGACGCGCGATCTGACGACGGTCGCGCCCAATCGTCCGTGACCATCATCACTGTTGGGGGAGTTGCCATGAAACGTTTCGTCATCCTTGCCGGCCTCATCGCACTGCTCGGCTCCGCGCTGCCACTGCCGGTGTTCGCCCAGACCTATCCGACCAACGATCCGGTCGTCCGCCGGATGTGGGAGGAAGGGATGGAGCGATCCCAGGCCCGCACCCTGGCGCAGACGCTCTTCGACGAGCTGGGACCGCGCCTGACCGGCACCCCGGGGAAGAAGAAGGCGAACGACTGGGTCGTCGACAAGTACGCCGAGTGGGGGATCGAAGCCGAGAACCAGGAGTACGGCACCTGGATGCAGTGGGAGCGCGGCCGGACCCACGTCGATCTCGTCGAGCCGCGCGTCCGGACGCTCGAGGCGATGCTGTTGTCCTGGAGCCCCGGGACCGGCGGGCAGCCGCTCAGGGCCGAGGTCGTGACGATCCCCGATCTCGGCGATGAAGCGGCGTTCGAGGGCTGGCTGCCGAGTGTCAGGGGCAAGTTCGTGGCGATTGCGTTCGCGCAGCCGACCTGCCGGCCCGACGCCGACTGGGAGCGGTGGGCGACCGAATCGTCGTTCACCGAGATGCGCGAAGCGCGGACCGAGGCCGAGGAGGCCTGGCGGGCGAAGATGGCTGGGATCGGCCTGGAGATCGTCGGCCGCGGCTCGGAAGCCGCGATCGCGCGGCGGATGGAAGCCGCCGGCGCGGCCGGCATCATCGCGTCGCGCTGGTCGCGCGGGTGGGGCGCGCATCAGATGTACTCCAGCATCGGATCCGAGCAGATGGTGTCGTTGACGGCGGGCTGCGAGGACTACGGCCTGCTGCATCGCCTGGCCGAGAACGGTCAAGGGCCGGTCATCGAGGTCGTCTCAGACGCCGAGTTGCTCGGCGAGGGGCCCGTCTTCAACACGATCGGTCGGATTCCGGGGACCGAGTTGCCCAACGAGTACATCGTCCTCTCGGCGCACTTCGACTCGTGGGATGCGGCGTCGGGCGCGACCGACAACGGGACCGGGTCGCTGGTGATGCTCGAGGCGATGCGGATCCTGAAGGCGGCCTATCCGAACCCGCGCCGGACGATCATCGTCGGCCATTGGGGCGGGGAAGAGCAGGGCCTGAACGGATCGCGCGCCTACACCGAAGACAACCCCGAGGTCGTCGAGAACCTCCAGGCGCTCTTCAACCAGGACAACGGGACCGGGCGGATCATCGCCGTCGGCAATCAGGGCTTGATCGGCGCGTCGGGCTTCATGGCGCGGTGGTTCGCTGGGCTGCCCGCCGAGTTCTCGGCCGAGGTCGACTTCAGCTTCCCCGGGATGCCGGGTGGCGGCGGCAGCGACTACGCGTCGTTCGTCTGCTACGGCGCGCCGGCGTTCAGTCTGCGCGCGCTCAACTGGAGCTACAGCCCTTACACCTGGCACACCAACCGCGACACGTTCGACAAGGTCGTCTTCTCGGATCTCCAGCACAACGCGACGCTCTACGCGATGCTCACCTACATGGCGTCGGAGGAAACCGAGCGGGTGCCGCGCGACAGAAGGACCGAGTTCCCGGTGAACGCGACGACGGGTGAGGCGGGCGGATGGCCCGAGTGTCAGCCGGCGCGCCGCGAGTGGTCAGGGCGAAGGTAGCGCAGGAGTTAGGAGCCCAGGGTAGCGCGAGCCTTCAGGCTCGCGAACGGGCGATCCGCAGGATCGCCCTACCCCAACCCGATCCGGCGCCTTAGCTCACCGAATCGCGGGTCCGGGCGCAGGTCGTCAAGCGTCGGACAGTAGGAGAGAAAGAACGCCAGCCAGTGCTCGTGAACCTCGAGGCCACGCTCCAGCGAGGCGAAGGCTTCATCATGCTGGCCCAGGCCGGCGTGTACAAGCGCCAGGCCGACGGGGGACACGAACGATGACGTCGCGCGGTCACGCAGCGCGTCGAGCTGTCGGCGCGCCTCGTCGCGACGGCTGGCTTTCGCCAGCGCGTGTCCCAGGAGGCCGATCGTATAGGCCACCCCATTGGACGAGGCGACGCCCTGCTCGAACGCCGCGATGGCTTCGTCCAAGTGTTCCGAGGCGGCCAAGGCCTGTCCGGCGAAACAGAGGGCGAACCAGTAGCCGGGCGCCAGGTCCAGCGTGGCACGCGCCTGCTGGAGGGCACCCTCCCAGTCCCGTCTCGCCACGAAAGACTGCAGGAGACCCACGTTCCAGAACGGATTCAGGGGATCGAGCTCGACCGCCCGCCGCATCTTCTCGAACGATTCCTCGTAGTGACCGGAGACGGCCAGCACGACGCCGTGGACATGGTGCACATGCGGGGACCGGGGATTCAGGGCAAGTGCCCGCTGGCACCGCAACTCCGCCGATGGCCAATTCCAGTCGTGTACCCCTTCGACGATCCCCCCGAGGACGGCGTGCGCGTCGGCCAGATCCGGGTCCAGTCTGAGCGCCGTTTCCAGGTGCGCTCGCACCTTTTGCAGATCAGGCTGCTCCCGAGCGAGAAAGGTTCTCGCCGCGAGGCAATCGCCCATGCCGAAGTGCGCCAGCGCATAGTCTGGGTCCTTCTCCAGCGCCTGCTCGAACAGCGTCGTGGCTGTTCGGAATCCTTCGTCCGTCCACCGGTACCAGGCATGCCGCGCCTTCAGGCAGAGCTGGTACGCCTCGGTGTCCTCCGTGGAGTGCTTCACGACCGCCGCCTGCTCGTCTCCGAGCAGCGTCACCTTCAGCGCGTCGACGACGGCCAGGGCGATTTCGTCCTGGACGGCGAAGATATCCTCCATCTCGCGGTCGTACCTCTCCGACCAGAGGTGGTAGCCGTCGGCGACGTTCACGAGTTGGGCGGTGATGCGCAGCCGGTTCCCCGCGCGGCGCACACTGCCCTCGAGGACGGCGCTTACATCGAGCGTCTTGCCGATCTCGCGCAGATCGGCCGACTTGCCCTTGAACGAGAACGCCGACGTCCGGCCGGCGACTCTGAGCCGGCCCACCTTCGCCAGCGCGCTCGTGATTTCCTCGGCGATCCCGTCGCAGAAGTACTCCTGCTCCGGATCGGCGCTCATGTTCGTGAATGGGAGGACGGCGATCGAGGGTGGCAAGGCCGCTTGCCGATTTGTGGGGATCGTTTCGCTCGAATCGGACGATGCGATCGCCTCCAGGACGGCTCGCAGTTCACCGGTCGTCGCGTAGCGCTGACTGCTGTCCTTCGCGAGCGACCGCTGGGTGACGGCACGCAGCCCCTGGGGCACGTGCCCCGGCAGCGGCTGCGCCGATTCCTTCAGGATGGACGCGGCAGTTTCGGCGACGGTCGATCCGCTGAACGGCAGCTGTCCGCTGCCCATCTGATAGAGCAGGACGCCCAGCGCCCAGATATCCGTGCGAGCCGTGGCCGACTCGCCGCGCAGGACCTCCGGCGCCATGTAGGCCAGGGTGCCCACGAGCGCACCGTCAGGGTGCAGTGTACTTTGGGTCTTCGTCACCTCGTCGCTGTCGCCCCGCGGCAGGCGGGTCGCCAGGCCGAAATCCAACACCTTCGCGCGCCCGTTCGGAGTGATGACGACGTTCTGGCCCTTCAGGTCACGATGCACGACCCCCCGCTCGTGGGCGTGCGCCAGCGCGTCCGAGATCTGCATCGCGTAGCTGACGACGCTCTCGGCCGGCAGTCCGTCCGGCGGGATCAGCTCGCTCAGCGGCTTCCCCTCGACGTACTCCATGACGATGAAGGCTTGCCCATCGTGCTCGCCGACCTCGTGGATCGTGCAGATGTTGGGGTGGTTGAGCGCCGAGGCGGCGCGGGCCTCCTGGAGCAGCCGGGCCGCGGCGTCGGCGTCCTGCTGCGCCAGCACCTTGATGGCGACGTCGCGCTGGAGCTTCGCGTCGTGTGCGCGATAGACCGCGCCCATGCCACCTTCGCCAAGCGGAGCCTGGATCTCGTACGGACCGATCTTCGTGCCGGGGGAGAGGGCCATGAAAATGTCGAGGCCCAATTGTAGAGGCGGCGGCCGAGGGTTACAACGAAGGGGGGGCGAGCGCCCCCCTTCGTCACGAACTAGCGATCCGCCGGTTCGAGGCGGACGATCGACGTCGGTGCGCCGCGGCGGTCCTCGATCGACACGTAGATGAACCCGTCGGGGCCCTGCCGGACGTCGCGGATCCGGCCGATCCCCTGGAGCAGCGTTTCCTCACGCTCGACCGTGCGGGCGTCGACACTCATCGTGAGCCGCGCGAGCTGCTGACCCGCGAGGCCGCCGGCGAAGATGTTGCCCTGCCACTCGGGGAACTGATCGCCCGTGTAGATCATCAGCCCCGATGCGGCGATCGACGGCACCCAGAAGTGGTCGGGGTGCTCCATCTCCTCGCGCATCGTCCCCTCGTGAATCGCCGACCCGCTTCGGTAGTTCACGCCGTAGCCGATGACTGGCCAGCCGTAGTTCAGCCCGGCCTGGTCGCGGTTCAACTCGTCGCCACCCTGTGGGCCGTGTTCGGTGACCCAGACGTCGTTCGTGTCGGGATGGATCGCGAGGCCCTGCATGTTCCGGTGGCCGTAGCTCCAGATCTCGGGCAGCGCATCGTCACGTCCGACGAACGGGTTGTCGTCCGGCACGCGGCCGTCGTCGTGGAGCCGGACGGTGACGCCGTGGTGGTTCGAGAGGTCCTGCGCCGGATGCGCCTCGAGATCGCCGGTCGACGGCGCCTGGCGGTCACCCGTCGTGATGAAGAGATACCCGTCGCGGTCGAAGGCGAGCTTCCCGCCGTAGTGGCCGTTCCGGCCCTCGGCCACGGCGATGAAGATGTCCTCGATGT